>JAITHR010000058.1 GCA_031279895.1 Spirochaetaceae bacterium | reverse complement strand
GGAAACGAATGTTTTTAAGTTGGAAACGAATGTTTCCAGGTTGGAAACGAATGTTTTTAAGTTGGAAACGAATGTTTCCAGGTTGGAAACGAATGTTTCCAGGTTGGAAACGAATGTTTCCAGGTTGGAAACGAATGTTTCCAAGTCGGAAACGAATGTTTTTAAGTTGGAAACATTCGTGGGCGCTGCGGGGAGACTGCCGCGCACAACAACGCGCCGCTCCCAAACCGTCCGCTGTTGCGCGAAGCGTAGCCGCGCCTCAACAGCAACCAGCGAAGTAAATGGACACGGTGTTGCACCGTTTGGAAACAACACGCGGCCATGCTGAAGCCGTCGGAGACGGTTGACAGGGGGGGAAAGGTGTGGGACAATAAATAATCCGATACGATACGATACAATACGCCAAGGAGGAAATTGTATGAAAAAACTTGTGCTTGTAGGGTTGACCCTGGTTTTGGCCGCAACAGCGGGATTTGCCAAAGGACAGGCAAGCGCGAAAAAAGGGTATACCTTCGGGTATACGTGTATGCAGCTGAGTAACCCCTTCTTCACGGTTCTCGAAAAAACCATTCGGGAAAAAGTGGAGGCCAACGGGGACAAACTCATCACGGTGGATCCGGCTATGGATGTGGCGAAGCAGATAAATCAAATCGAAGACCTTATCAGCCAGAAAATCGACGCTATCTTCCTTAATCCGGTTGACTGGGAGGGGATACGGCCCGCGCTTCTCGCGCTCAAAAACGCGAACATTCCCATCATCAACTTTGACGCGGAAGTGAAAGACCTTGATTTGGTTACGGCCTACGCCGGCTCGGACAACAAAAACGCGGGCTATGTCTGCGGCCTGGATCTGGTGAAACGGTTCCCTTCGGGCGGGCCCATCGCAATCCTCGATTCCCCCACGATGAATTCCGTGCGGGACCGTATCGACGGCTTCAACGAAGCCGTCGCGGGAAAGGGCTTTGAGGTGGTGTACCAGAAAGACGCCCTCGGGGACCTTCCCACCGCGCTCCGGCTTACCGAAGACCTGCTCCAGAGCAACCCGGAAGTGGTGGCTATTATGGGCGGCAACGATCCCACGGCCCTGGGCGCTCTTGCGGCGTGCAAAACCGCGAACCGCTCGGACATTCTCATTTACGGCGTTGACGGATCCCCGGAAGCCAAAGCAGCCATTGCCCAGGGCGGGCAGTTCGCCGGTTCCGGCGCCCAGAGCCCCATTGCCATCGGCGAAGAATCGGTCAAGCTGGCGTATAAAATCCTCAAGAAAGAGAGTTTCGAGAAACGGGTTCCGGTAAAGACCTTTATGATTACCAAGGACAACGTGGATCAGTACGGCACCACCGGCTGGCAGTAATTCTTCTTTTCTTTGACCTGTCAGAAAAACCAAAGAAAAAAGCCCGCAGCCTCCCCACCGAAGGCGGCCCGCGGGCGGTAAGGGGTTTGCGTGGGCGGTTCGGTCCTCTTAGAGATGAATCATGTCAAAAAAGTGTTTCCCGGGGTGCAGGCGCTCAAAGACGTTTCTCTGGAGCTGCGCGCCGGGGAGGTCCACGCGCTTCTCGGTGAAAACGGCGCGGGCAAATCAACCCTTATAAAGATACTCGGCGGGATTTATACGGCAAACGCCGGGGAAATCCGCATACACGGGAAACCGGTCGCCATCGGTTCCGTGCAGGACGCCCACAAAAACGGCATCAGCGTCATCCATCAGGAACTGGTGCTCGTGCCGCGCATGACCGTGGCGGAGAATATCTTTTTGGGACGGGAACCGGAGACGCCCCGCAAAACCGTTGATTTCAAAAAAATGAACCGCGAAGCCGCGAAGATCCTCGATTCTTTCGAGCTTGGCATTGAGCCGGACAAAGAAGTGGGCGCCCTCACCATCGCGCAGCAGCAAATGGTGGAGATTATCAAAGCCCTCTCGTTTAACGCGAAAATCCTCGTGATGGACGAGCCGACCTCGTCGCTTTCCGAAAAGGACGTGGGCTTTCTCTTCGGGACCATACGGAAACTCAAGGCGAACGGCGTGGGTATCATCTATATTTCCCACAGGATGCGGGAACTGGAACAGATAACCGACCGGATTACGGTCATTCGGGACGGGGAGTACATCGGCACGAGAGACACCGCCGCAACCGGTAGCGACGAGCTTATTGCCATGATGGTAGGAAGGCAGCTTACGAACTACTACACCCGCACTTTCGGGGAGCCGCGGGATCCGGTGCTGGAGGTGCGGGGTTTGAGCGACGGGAAGCTCCTTAAGGACATTTCTTTTACGCTACGGAAGGGGGAAATCCTGGGGTTCGCGGGGCTGGTGGGCGCCGGGCGGAGCGAGGTTATGAAGTGCGTCTTCGGCATAGACCCGATTACCCGCGGGGAAATCTTTGTAGAGGGGAAAAAAGCGGTTATTACGAGCCCGGAAGACGCCCTGGGGCTGGGAATCGCGCTGGTGCCGGAAAGCAGGAAGCTGGAGGCGCTCTTTCCCGAGCAAAGCGTCATGTTTAACCTCACCCTTAAGGTGCTCGGCGCGTTTATTCGGGGGGTTTTCGTGGATTTTGAGAAAGAGGCGGCCATCACGAGGGACTACGTGGAGGCTATGGGGATTAAAACCCCGTCGTATACGCAGGTTGCGGGAAACCTTTCCGGCGGCAACCAGCAGAAAGTGGTCATCGCCCGCTGGCTTGCCACAAAGCCCAGGATACTTATCCTCGACGAGCCCACGCGGGGCGTCGACGTGGGGGCCAAGGCCGAGATTTACGGGATTATGAACAATCTGGTACAAGAGGGGGTATCTATCATTATGATTTCTTCGGAATTGCCGGAGGTTATCAACATGAGCGACCGCGTAATCGTGATGAGCGGCGGCGGCATTACCGAATGTCTCCCGCGGGAGGGCCTTACGCAGGAGGCGATTATGCGCTGCGCGACCCGCCACGCGGGAGGGATGAATACCGAGGGAGAACACCATGACTGACCGCGGAAGCCGCTCCCCGGACCGTGCGGGCCGCCGGATTCCGGCGTATTCTTTTCTTTCTTTCTTTAAGGAAAACCTGGGAATCCTTATCGGTCTCCTTATTCTGTGCCTTATACTGGTGGTCTACGACGGAATTCAGGGAAGAACCGTGTTCCTTTCCGGCAACAACATTATGAACGTGCTCCGCCAGGTGGCCACCAACCTCTATATCGCCTGCGGCATGACCATGATAATCATTCTGGGGGGCATCGACCTCTCGGTCGGCTCCGTCGTGGCCCTCTCCGGCTGCGTTACCGGCGGTCTTATCGCCTATCAGGGGTGTCCCCTGCCGGCGGCGGTTATGCTGGGGCTTCTCGTAGGGGTTGCAGCCGGCGCGTTTAACGGGTTTGTGGTTTCCAGAACCACGATACCGCCGTTTATCGTTACCCTTTCGATGATGAACATAGCCCGCGGCGCGGGGTACGTGTATACCGGTGGCCAGCCTATCCGCATTATGGACGATGCGTTTAATTTCATCGGATCCGGCTATGTTTCTATGGTGCCGGTGCCGGTTATCTATCTCGTTATTATCGTAGGGATCTCCGCGTTTATTATGAACCGCTCCAAACTGGGGCGGCACATATACGCGGTCGGGGGCAACCCCACGGCGGCGCGGTTTTCCGGTATTAAAAACGGGCGGGTGCTGTTCTTCGCGTATCTTTTTTCAGGAACCATGTCCGCGATTGCGGGCATTGTCCTCGCCTCCCGTATGTTCAGCGGCCAGCCCACCGCGGGACAGGGCGCCGAGATGGACGCGATCGCCGCGGTCGTGCTGGGCGGTACCAGTATGTCAGGCGGGGTGGGCAGGATAGGCGGCACGGTCATCGGCGCGCTCATCATCGGGGTATTAAATAACGGTCTTAACCTTCTTAACATCAATTCGTTCTGGCAGTACATCGTAAAAGGGGTGGTCATCCTTATTGCCGTGTACGTTGACTTCCTCAAAAAAAAGCAGGCCAGCCTGTTTTAGGCCGCAGCCTCCGGCTGTTCCATAAGCGTCCTGATACGCGGCTCACGTATTCCGCTTACTATGCGCCGCTTTTAAACATCAATGTTTTGCCTTTAAACATCAATGTTTTGCCCCGAAACATCAATGTTTTGCCTTGAAACATCAATGTTTTGCCTCAGAACATCAATGTTTCCGAGTCTAAAGAACGTCCTTTTGGGACATCCGGTATACCTTTTACGGCAAAAGGTATACCTTTTGGGACAGCCGGTATACCTTTTACGACAAAAGGTATACCTTTTGGGACAGCCGCCGTCTCCGACGGTTTCATAAGCTTCCTGCGGCGCGGCTGTAAGTACGCGGAGACTGCTTTGCCGCGGTATCAGGACGCTTATGAAACAGCCGGAGGCTGTGAAACCGTCGGAGGCTGTGAGGAAAAAATGAAAATCTATGCTATGCCGGCTGCGGGGCGGATAGAAGCGGTGCTGTTTGATATGGACTCGACCCTCTATACGCACGACGAGTACGCGGCGTTTCAGATTGAAAGCCCCATAAGGCGCTTCGCGGAGATCCGGCGCGTTCCCTTTGAGACGGCGCGGTCGGAGATTGAGGCGTACCGGGCGGAGTGGGCGCGATCCCACGGAGGCGCCGCGCTCAGTCTGGGGAACGCTTTGGAATACTTCGGGATTTCCCTGACGGAAATCGTGAAATGGCGGGAGGAACTGTACGATCCGGCGGATTTTCTGGGAAAAGACGAGCGGCTCCGCGGGGTCCTCGAAGAGCTGAAAAAGTCCTGCGCGCTGGCGGTGGTAACGAATAATCCGGTACTGGCGGCGCGGAAGACCCTGGCGGCCCTTGGGGTGGCGCATTGTTTCTCCGTGATCGTGGGGCTTGATACCTGCATGGTCTCCAAGCCCCACGAGGCGCCGTTTCTCAAAGCCGCGTCAGCGTGCGGCGCCACGCCGCATACCTGTCTTGCCGTAGGGGATCGGTACGACATCGATATAGCCGTGCCGCTAAAACTCGGTATGGGCGGCATTGTGGTAGACGGGGTGGAAGACGTCTACCGGCTTCTTGCCACGCGCCTCTAAGCAGTCGCTACCCGCTTTGTGCCGCATCACAGGAAGCTTAGGGAACCGTCGGAGACGGCGGAGGCTGCGGAGACGGGCCTCCGGCGGGTGGGGGAACCAGTTCCCCCACACCCCCTATCTGCGGCTTCTTGCGGAGCGCCACACAGCAGACGGCGCCGGCTTTGAGCCGCATCACAGGAAGCTTATGGAACCGGCGGAGGCTGCGGCTTCTTGCCACGCGCCTCTAAGCAGTCGCTACCCGCTTTGTGCCGCGGCGCGGGACGCTTATGGAACCGTCGGAGACGGCGGAGGCTGCGGAGCGCCACACAGCAGACGGCGCCGGCTTTGAGCCGCATCACAGGACGCTTATGGAACCGTCGGAGACGGCGGAGGCGGCGGAGGCTGCGGAGGCTGCTGGTATGAAAAGAAAAGATTTGATAGCGCTTTTAAGCGTCGCGGCGCTGGTAACGGCCTGCGTAAAAGGAAACCCGCCGCCGGCGGCGCAAAAAGACAATTCCCAAGGGCCGGTCTTTCCCCTTACCTCCGGCAGCGTCGTCATCCCCCTCTTTCCCGATCGCGCTTCGGGCCCGAACCTCACGGTCTCTTTGGAGACCGCAGACGTTTCGGGGCTTTCCGCGCCCCTTCGGGATCTGGTATGCGCGGCCCTGTATGACGGCATGGACGGCGCGGCCTATCGGGAACAGGTGGTACGGCGGGAAACGGCGGGGTATTATGAGGCGGCAAAGGATTTTTTAGAGGGCGGCGGCTCTTTTGAAGACTACGGCGGCTCTTGGGATTGGGCCTATGACGAGACCGTCCCCTCCCAATCCCTGCTTTTCGGCCATATCCTCGTGATAGAGCGCACGAGGTACGCCTTTACCGGCGGCGCCCACGGCAATTACACGGTTGACTGTGCGGTCGCGGACACGGAAAAGAGGCGTATCCTCACCCTCGCGGACGTGGTGGCGCGGGACGCGCTCCCGAAAACGCGGCGCCTTACGGAAGCGGCGCTGCGGGAGCGGCTGGACATCGGGCCCGAAGCGCCGCTTTCAGAGGGGGGCCTGTTTGAGGACGCGGTGGACCTGCCTGAGAACTTTTTTCTCACCGAAGAGGGGCTGGGTTTCCTCTGGAACCCCTATGAGATCGGCCCGTATGTTATGGGGGCCATCGAAGTGGTTATTCCCTATGAAAAACTGGCGGGCTGCCTCCTGTTATACTGAAAGTCAGACGCCCCGCGCCTTGTACTGTACTTCCGGCTGCGCTATAGTTACCTAGAGGAGGCTATATGGAAACAGCGGCGTTTTTGAATAATTCCGGTATTGCGCTGACTTCGGCGAACAGGCCGGACGAGGCCATTTCCCTGTTCCGCAAGGCGCTTATTATGGAACCGGGCAATCCGCTTTTATGGCTTAATTTAGGCATCGCCCAGCAACGGATAGGAGATTACGAAGACGCGCTTGGCAGCTTTCAACGCTCCGTCCGTATCGAAGACACGCTGGTTGAGGCGTGGGTTTCTATGGGTCTCATCTATTATGAATGGGAGCTTTTCGATATTTCCGAAGTGTGCTATCACACGGCGCTCTCTCTCCAAGCGGACTCCCCTAAAACGTGGAACAACCTGGGGGCGCTCTATTTTACCGAGGGGAGCTACGAGGAAGCGCGCAAATGTTTTGAGGAAGCGGTCAGTCTTGCCCCGCTCTATTACGAGGCGCTCTATAACCTGCGGGACGCCTGTCGGGAGCTGGAGGATTTCAGGGCCGCTGCGGAGTTCGAGCGCGTCCTTTCCGGTGTTTGCCCCTCCGGGCCAGTCGGGTATCAGTGCGGCGGCGCGTTTTTTTGATGCGGATCCTCTATGTAGCGGAAATCGTGGGCAAAGCGGGTATCTACGCCTTAAAAAAGGGGATTGCGGATTTCAAACGGCACAAGCGGCCCCCGGGGAAAACGGAAAAGACCGGAGAAGCGGAAAATACGGAAAACACGGAAGCCGTTGATTTTGTGATTGCCTGCGCCGACGGCGCTACCGGCGGGACCGGACTTGGACGGGGACACGCGGTATACCTCCATAAACTCGGCGTCAACGCCCTTACCACCGGAGAATGTTGTTTTTACAAGCGTGATTTGGTGGATTATATTGAGAAAATACCCTATCTTGTGCGGCCCGCCAACCTGAACCCCTGGGCCCCCGGGGTGGGATACCGTATTTTCAAGACCGAAGCCGGCAAAATCGGCGTGGCGGTTCTTCTGGGGCAGAGCGGGTTCTCTCGCTTTCACGGGGACAACCCCTTTAGCGCCCTCCCCGTACTGGTCGAGCGGCTCAAACAGGAAACTCCGTTTGTTATTGTTGATTTCCACGCCGAAGCCACTGCTGAAAAGCGCACCCTCTTTGCCATTGCAGACGGGCGCTGTTCGGCGGTAATCGGCTCCCACAGTCGGGTTCAGACCGCTGACGAGACCGTACTTGCCGGCGGCACCGCGGTTATTACCGACGCGGGACGCACCGGATCCTTCGAGTCCGTAGGCGGCTCGGACATAGACACCCGTATTCAAGAGTATCTTACCGGTATTCCCAACTGGACCAAAGACACCTGGGCAAAGCCGGAACTCCAGGGGGTCATCCTTGACCTTGCGGAAGACGGCGCCGCACGTTCCATAACCCGCGTCCGCCATCCGGTCCCGCCGCCGCCGGATTACGCGGAACACCCCCGTTCATGCTAAACGGGACGTCCCGCGCCGCACGTTCCGCCTTTGTGTAGTACGTCTCGTCTAGCCGAACACGCGGATAAGAAAGAGAGAGAGCTGGGGCAGGTACGTTACCAGAAGAACCACGACCAGCTGGATGAGCATGAAGGGAAAAACGTAGCGGCATATCTTGATAAACGGCGTGTTGAACCGGTATGCCGCAAGAAACAGATTCATGCCCACAGGCGGGGTAAGGAAGCCCACTTCAAGGTTCGTAATAAAGATAATCCCCAAATGCGCGGGCTCGATGCCGTAGGCAAGGCCCACGGGAATGATTAAGGGAAGCACGATAAGTATCGCGGAGAAAATGTCCATGAGGCAGCCTACCACAAGGAGCGTTACGTTAAGGAGCAGGAGGAAGAGGTATTTGGAATGAACCGCCTCCTGCATCCAGCGCACCAGATTTTCCGGCGCCTGGGTGTCAACGATATAATAGGAGAGCGCTTGGGACAGGGCGAGGATGGACAGAACCCCGCCGATAATGGGAACCGCTTTCGCGCATACCTTCGGCACGTCTCTCACCGCAAGGTCCCGATGGATGCAGACCTCCACGATAAAGATATAGATAACCGCCACGGCGCCGATCTCGATGAGGGTAAGTATCCCTGAGAAATAACCGGCAATAAGCAGGAACGGCAGCGCGATCTCGAATCCGGCGTTTTTAAGCGCCGCGCCCGCCCTTTTGAGGTCAAAGGGTTCCACCGGTATCTTCGTCTTAATCGAAGATCCCACCCCGAAGACGATAACCGCGGTAACTAAAAGCAGCCCCGGCACAATACCTCCGAGAAATACGTGGAAGATATTGGTCATGCTGGCGGTTCCCACCAGAATAATCGGGATGCTTGGCGGGAAAAGGAGGCCGATGCTCCCCACCGAGGTCAAAAGCCCGATGGAAAACCGGTCGGTGTAGCGGGCTTCCTTGAGGATAGCGTGGAGGATACCCCCGAGCGCCAGAATCGTAACCCCCGAAGCGCCGGTAAACGAGGTAAAGAACGCGCAGATGACCACCGTGGCCACGATCATGCCCCCGGGCATCCAGCCGAAAAGACTGCGGAACGTCTCAACCAGCCGCTCTCCGGCCTTACTTTCAGAGAGAAAGAAACCCGTAAGGGTAAAGAGGGGAATCGCGATGAAACTGTCTTTGGTGAGGGTGGTGTATACCTGATTGGCCACCACGTCAACCTCTCCGCCGGCGCCCTGGATGAGTATAAGGGAAAGCCCCCCCAGAACAACAAACAGCGGCGCGCCGGCCAGCGCCGCGAAGAGGAGCAGCAGTACCACCGGCGTTTTCGCATAATAGGCGAGGTCAAAAAATCCCTCGGTTATCGCGTATGCCGCGTCAGGCAGGTTAAAGCCCCAGATCGTTTTCGCAATCATGGGGAATGAAAAGATAACGCCGAGGATAACCGCCAGAACCGGCAGGACCCGCGCCCGGCCCGTAACCGGCGCGCTTCGGGCGAACCGGACCGCCATCACCCCGTACCCGATGGGAATGATGAGGGCGAAGGTCTGATTGGGAATGAACCCCACCATACGCGGCGGAGAAAGGCCGATTGCCACGAAGGACACGCCGGTAAAGGCGATAACGGTCAGGACCAGCGCCGCAAGGAGACTGTTGCCCGCGGCCAGCCGGTCTTTAATTTTTTGGGGAAAGAAGTTCTGCGCCAGCGCAATCGAAAGGTGTTCCCCCCGCGAGGTGGCGGCCATGCCTGAAATAAGCCCTACCATTAAAAGCAGGTGTTCCATTGTTTCAATAGAGCCGTGTACGCCGGTTTTGAAGACCAGACGGGCTATCATTTCCGCCGCGGGGAGCATGGCAAGAAAGGCGAGGGAGAGGTAGCACAGGCTTTTTTCCAGAAGCGCGAGGCCGGAGCCGGATATTCTGGTTTCCATGGGTTATTTACTCCGGTGCTCTCTCAAAATGGTTTCGATTTTGCGATAGATAGTCTGGTCAAAGGTGGTTCGTAAAAGGGTCGGCATGGCTTTCTCCATATCACCGTACCAGAGCGCGGCCTGTTCCTCGCTTACCTGATTGACCGTAAGCCCGTAAGTTATCATGCTTCTCACCGCCTCGGTCTCAAGCCGGCTTATGGAGGCGTCAATTTCAGCCGCGATTTTCTGGGAAACCGCGGTAATAGGCGCTTTATAGGCATCCGGTATCCGCTGCCACGCCTGTTGGTTCAAAATGATTCCGCCCATAAACGGCGCGAGGTTAATCGAGGCCATGTGTTTGGTTATGCCGAAGATCTGCATCCCCCCGATAAACACCGGACTTTGGTAGACCGCCTCTACCATCCCGCTATTGAGGGACACCAGCACGTCGGCGTTGGTAATAGGCACCATTTGGTATCCCATACTCTTGAAGACCTGGGTTATTTCCGGCGCTTCCGGGCTTGTTCCCACCTTTTGGCGCTTTAAGTCGGCAGGAACGAAAACAGGCGCCTTGGAAAATATCTTGACCCAGCCGGATTTGGCCCACGCGAGGGTATAAAAGCCTTTTTCGTTTATCTTCGCCTCAAGTTCCGGTTTGAGAGCGCGCAGCACGACTTCCAGTTCCCTATCGTTTCGTATAAGAAAGGGGACGCTTAGGGTGATAATTTCCGGTGTTATAAGGTTAAGGCCGAAAGAGGTAAACACCGCGCCCTGTATCTGGTTCATTTTGAGTTTACGGAGCACGTCTTCCTCGGCGCCGGCCACGCCGCCGTGGTACACCCGCAACTCGACGTTTCCATTGGAAACACGATCCCATTCACTGGACATCCGGTTAAGCGCCGCGCCCCAGGGGGTGTTTTCCGGCACCGGAGACGCGAGTTTTACCGTTACCTTTCTTTGGGCAAAAATCCCGTCCGGGACAACCAGCGCCGCAAGTAAAAGCATAAAAGGCATGATTCTTTTCATTTTTTCCTCTCCGTATTCCCGACGTTCTCATGTTTGATACGCCGCTTCTTATTCATAAGCATAATTTCAAAAACCCTCCTAAAACAAGCGATTGGCATCTTACCACAAAAAATTCCGTCAACACAACCCCC
>JAITHR010000277.1 GCA_031279895.1 Spirochaetaceae bacterium | reverse complement strand
AAGAAGCGCAACACCACGGCCCCTGCAACGACCGCGATGGACAGCAGGCGGGACGGGCCCTCCGGCGGCTGGGAATAGGCCGCGCACAACGCCGCGCCGCTTACTACGCACAACAACGCCGTCTCCGACGGTTCCATAAGCGTCTTGCGCCGCGCCCCGAACAGCGCTACGCCCCAAAACCACGCGGCCACCACGCATCGCTTCCAAACTGCCCGCCGTTGCGCGAAGCGTAGCCGCGCCTAAGCAACACTGACGCGCTCACCGGACAAGGTGTTGCACCATTCGGAAACAACAGTGTTTAAAACCGTCGGAGACGGGCCGCGCCTTAGCAGCACTGACTCGCTCACCGGACAAGGTGTTGCACCGCTTTGAAACAACAGTGCTGAAGCCGTGGGACACGGCCACAAATGTAGCGGCGCGGCGCGGAATTTACCCTATACCTAGCGTATTTCCGTGCTTTTTTGCGGTTTCGCGCTTGTATCGTACTATCCCTTTATAGTAAAATCTAACATAAGAAGGTACTGGACGTACCTTTAAGAACGTATAAAGAACGTAAAATCCGGCGGGAGCGAAAGGGAACGCGCAGGTTTCAGGAACATAGGCAGTGCAGGCGATACAACGTTTTACCGAAGAAAGTCGGGCATTTCTCCGACAGGAAATTGAAAGCGCCCGGGGCGCCCCGATACGCGCCCTGGGCTATCTTGACGAAGAGGGCCTCATAGAGAAAGTGGAGCCGGCTGCGGAGGCGGCGGCGGAACCGGAGGCGGGGCGGGCGCTTTCCGATACGGCGGCTCTCCCGAAGGGCGCGGACGCGGTTATCGCGCACCATCCGTCAGGCTTTCTTACCCCCAGCGATACGGACCTCATCGCCGCGTCCCGCGCCCTTGCGCAGGGGGCGGGGTATTTTATCGTTGACAGCGCGGTGGAGCGCGTGTACGTGGTGTGCGAACCGGCGAAAAAGCGGGGGGCGCAGAAGCTGAACGGCGCGGTTATCAGGGCCGCTCTTGAGAAAGGCGGCGCCATTGCCAGACGCCTTCAGAACTATGAAAGCCGCTCGTCCCAGCTTGACCTTATGGGCCTTATTATCAAGGGGTTTAACGAAGACGCGCTTGTTGCCGCCGAAGCCGGGACCGGCGTGGGCAAATCCTTCGCCTACCTGCTTCCGGCACTGAGTTTCGCGATTATAAACGACGAGCGCATCGTCATTTCCACGGCCACCATCACCTTGCAGCAGCAGCTTTACGAGAAGGATATACCCCTCGTGGTCTCGGCGATGAAGAAAAAGGTCAAAACGGTGCTCGTGAAGGGGCGGGGGAATTACCTCTGCCTCCGGCGGCTTGGGGAACTGCGCCGCGAGCGGGAACTCCTCGAAGAAGAGGAGCGGTCGGACCTTGAAGCTGTCGCGGAATGGGCCGCGGCCACCGAAACCGGCGCCCGGTCGGACATTCCTTTCATGCTTTCCGAGCGGTTCTGGCTGCGGGTGTGTTCCGAGTCTGACGGGTGTATGGGACACCAATGCCCCCTGCGGGAGCGGTGCTTCGTGCTTGCCCTGCGCCGCGAATGTGCGGACGCCAGGGTGCTGGTGGTCAACCACCACCTCCTTTTCGCGGATCTCGCGGCCCGTCATAAGGGCGCGGGCTACGCCGGGACCGTGGTGCTGCCGCCGTACCGTCGGGTCGTCATTGACGAGGCGCATACCATAGAGGCCGCGGCAACCTCGTTTTTTTCCAAGGAGTTCAGCAGGCCGGGGCTGTACCGGCAGCTTGGGAGGCTGTACCGGCGGCGCGGGGGAAACCGGACCGGTATTCTTCTCAGGCTCCTCCCGCCGTTTTCCGACGAAGCGCGCATTGCGGACCTTTCGCGGGAGATACAGCGGGCGCGGGAACTCGCCGACGCGCTCGATACGGCGGCGCTTGAGCTGTGCCAGCCGAACGGCGTGTTCCGCCTCACCCCGCAGCGCGAATCGCTTATTCAGGCGGCGCTTGTTCCGGCTCTGACGGACCTCCGCGCATCCTTACGCCGCCTTACCGGGCAGCTTACGCGCTTCCTTGACGAGACGCCGGACGACTTTCCCGAAGACGAGACCGCGCTCTGGGAGGCGCGTTCCATTCTGCGGCGCCTTGAGGCGGTGAATACGATGTGTTCCTCGTTTATCGCGTTTAAGGAGCAGGCGGGCGAGGTGCTTTGGATAGAGCGGCGCTTCAGTTCCACCGGAACCGGCGGGGGGAACTGGGCCGCCTTCGCCGTAACCCCGATTGACGTGGCCTCCTCTCTCAAAGAGGCGCTTTTCGAGCCGAACAGGACGGTTGTCTGCGTGTCCGCCACGCTGACGGTCAAGGGGTCTTTCGCGTACTGGAGCGGGCGTTCCGGCCTGGACCTTGCGTTCGGGCGGAAGGCGCTGACCGGCCAGTTTCCCTCGCCGTTCCCCTACGCGAAGGCGGTGCTTCTTGCCATACCCCAGGACGCGCCCATGCCCGACCAGGGGGATTATCGGGATTTCGTTGACCGCGCCGCCGTTTCTCTGGCGCTTCGGGCGGGCGGGTCGGCTCTTATCCTCTTTACCTCCTACGAGGCGCTCCGAAGCGCGTACAACGCGGCGCTTCCCGTGCTTTCCGCGCACGGCATCCATTGCCTTAAACAGGGGGACGACGACAGGAACCGGCTTTTGCAGTCTTTTCTGCGGGACGAAAAGAGCGTTTTGTTCGCCACCGACTCGTTTTGGGAGGGGATAGACGCGCCGGGGGACAC
>JAITHR010000055.1 GCA_031279895.1 Spirochaetaceae bacterium | reverse complement strand
GTGATTGTGTGGCTTCGGGACGCGGTTGTGTGGCTTCGGAGCGTGATTAGGTCGCTTGGAGGCGCAGTTTGGTGGCCTGGAGGCGTGATTGTGTGGCTTCGGGACGCGGTTGTGTCGCTTCGGAGCGGATTTTGGTGGCCTGGAAGCGTGGTTGTGTGGCTTCGGGACGCGGTTGTGTCGCTTCGGAGCGGATTTTGGTGGCCTGGAAGCGTGGTTGTGTGGCTTCGGGGCGCGGTTGTGTCGCTTCGGAGCGGATTTTGGTGGCCTGGGAGTGCGGTTGTGTGGCTTCGAGGCGTGATTAGGTCGTTTCTGGGCGCGGTTAGGTGGCCTGGGAGTGCGGTTGTGTGGCTTCGGGACGTGATTTTTTCGCTTTGAGGCGGGGTTAGGTCGCTTGGGGATGCGGTTAGGTGGCCTGGGAGTGGGGATACGGTATGCGGAGGGAAAAACGTGAGGGCGCTGTGCGGGAAGCTTATGTGCCTCCGCCGCCGGCGGTTGCGTAGCGGTGGGGGACGGGTTTACTATGGGGGTATGAGTACCTTTACCGAAACCATTACCTTAACCAATGCGCGGGACCTGGGAAACGCCGATGACGGAATTATCCCCGCGTCAAAAATCCGCAGCATCACCGTCGAGGCCTGCGTGGATACCGGCGCGTGGTTCCTTGTAATTAACGAGAAAACCCGCGCCGACCTGGGGCTTGAGATAACCGGCTCAAGCGAGGCGGTCCTTGCGGACGGCAGCACCGCCACATACCCCGTAACCGAGCCCGTGGAGTTCCGCTGGAAAGACCGGAAGAAAAGCATGGAGGCCCTGGTCATAGGCGACGCGGACGAAATCCTGTTCGGCGCACTGTGCATGGAGGCGCTCGACCTCATGGCGGATCCGGTGGACGAATGTCTCAAGGGACGCCACGGCGACAAAGCCCTCTACCGCGTAAAGTCCACCCGCCTCCGCAGCCTCCGCCGGCTTCATAAGCGTCCCGCGCCGCGCCCCTAAGCAAGCAACGTCCGCATACCCCCCGCACCGCTGCCTCCGCAGCCTCCGGCCCGCCGGCGGCGGAGGCACATAAGCGTCCTGCCACGCGCCTGTAAGCTATTCTGACTGCGTACCCCGCGCCTGTTAGCTGTCGTCGTCCGCTTAGGGGCGCGTATCGGGAAACTGTTTAAAACAGCCGGAGGCTGCGGAGGCTTCCGGAGGCTGCGCGGGAAAGGACGCGGGTATCATGGGATACGAGAAGGATAGCGGTATGAAAGGTTTCCCGTATCCAGCGGAAAAGCCGCAGGACTTCCGCCTCGCTGCGCATATCAAGGGCCGTTGTCGGCTCGTCGGCGATGAGGAGATCCGGCTTGTGGAGCAGCGAAAGGGCAATGATGACCCGCTGGCACATCCCGCCGGACAGCTCAAAGGGGTAACGGCGGAGAACCTCCGCGGGCCGGCTGAACAGCGCCGCGTCAAGCAGGGACTCGGCGCGGGAGAGGCACGCGGCGCGGGGTGTTTCAGGCTCGTGCGCCCGAACAGCGTCAATAAAGTGGGTACTGATTTTTTGTGCGTGGTTTAACCCCTGAATCGGGTTCTGAGAAATGAGGGATATGCTTTTGCCCCGAATGCCCTGCCAGGCGCGCTCGGAAAGGCGGGTCAAATCAACAGGCGCTTTGCCGGAAGGCGAGAAGTGTATGGAACCGGCGCGGACGAACCCGGGGTATTCCACCATGCCCAGAAGCGCGGAACAGAATACGGTTTTCCCGCAACCGGAAGGGCCTTGCAGCCCCAGAATCTCGGCGTTCCCCAAAGAGAGCGAAAAGTCCCGCACCGGCTCGACAGCTCCGCCGGGGCGCGGGAATCTGATGGAGAGGCCCGTAACTTTCAGCATAGGGCGCTTTCTCCGCGCACGGCGTAACAGCGCGCCCAGTGGTTCCGCGAAGAGCAGACCAGACGCACCGGCGGTTCCCCGCGGCACGAAAGACGCGCCTCCGCGCATTGGAGGCGGAACGGGCAGCCGGTTTCCGCGATGCCGAAGTCGGCGCCGGTTTTTGCCCGAACTTCCGGCACCGGTTCTTCGGCGCCGTACAGACCTTGGAACAGGGCGCGGGTATAGGGGTGCGCCGCTTTCCCGACGCGCTCTGCGGGAAGGTGTTCCACCACCGCTCCGGCGAAAAGCACGTAGAGCCGCCGGCTTATCTGGACGCTCCGTGATAGATCATGGGAAATAAACAGTACGCCCCGGTCGCGGCCAAGGCGCGTAAGGGCCCGCACGACGCGATCCTGCGTCTGTTCGTCAAGGCCGGAGAGCGGTTCGTCGCACACGAGGTAATCAGGGTCCGGCGCAAGGGCGCGGGCAATGACCACCCGCTGCCTCTGGCCCCCGGAAAGCTCGTGGGGGTAGCGGCGTCCGAGGCTCCGGTCAAGGCCCACTTCTTCAAGGAGGCGTTCCGCCTGCTCCCGCATTTCCGCGCCCCGCGCCGGCGTGTAATTCCGCAGCGGTTCCGAAAGTATGTCTTCCGCCGTCATGCGCGGGTCAAGGGACCCGCTTGCGTCTTGGAATACCATCTGCACCTGTTTCCGAAACGCTCTGAGTAGCGCGGCCTTTCGGGGTACGGGGTTTCCCGCAAGGGATACCGCGCCCCTGTCGGCGCGGGTAAGGCCGCAGAGTATTCTGGCAATCGTGGATTTACCGGAGCCGGTTTCCCCTACCAGCGCGGTGGTTTCACGCGGCGCCACCTGTATCGTAACTCCCCGAAGCACGGGCGCCGCGCCGTAGACCTTCCAAAGTCCCTCTCCTAAAAGCATACCGCCTCCGCAGCCTCCGGCTGTTTTAAACAGCTTCTCGCGGAGAGCGGCAGAGCGGGCAACGTTAGCTTACCGGCGCGTGGCATGACGCTTATGAAACCGCCGGAGGCTGCGGAGGCTGCGCGGAAGAGCGGTCAGCGACCGCTCCTGTACTGTGCGTTTCATGTTTCCAGTATACCCCGCGCAGGCCCGGGTGTTCCACTTTTTTCCATTATGCTCTTTTCTATAAACTGCCCGCGCCGCGCCTCTTAACAGTCAACGTTCGCTTTGCCGCGGTATCAGGAAGCTTATGAAACAGCCGGAGGCTGCCAGAGGGGAGCGGGGTAGGTTCCGTCGGCAACCAGAGCGGCGATATGGCGTGCCGCGTTCTCACGGTCTTCTTTATAGGTAACGCCGAACCAGTCCGCATCCGCCTTGAGCGCCCGAACCGTCAGAAGACCGCTCTTGACGCACCAGTCAATAGCCCGCGGCAGGTAGCACTCGGCTTTCTCAAGGTTGTCCGGGTTCTGGAGAAACTCGAAGAAATACTTGCGGAGCGCCGGCAGGACGCTTCGGGGGAAACCCCAGAAGTTCATGGATACCGGCGTGTCCGGCTGCAACTCGGTCTTATCGCCGTCTTCAGTAGCGGGCGCGGCGAAAATGCCGGTTTCCTCCCGCGCTATGGCGGAAACCTCGTCAACCGACACGAGGCGGCCTCCCTGTATTTCGCAGATACCCCGCGTCACGGTCCCCTGTTCGCTTAACGTCTTCTCAAGGCGGTACGGAACCAGATACCCCTGCGTGATTTTGGGGTTTATAAGGAAACTTCCCAGCGCGTCAAACGCTTCCCGACCGTAAAAATCATCCGCGTTTATCACCGCGAAAGCCGGAACCTTCACCGTGTCGGCGCCGCACAGAACCGCGTGAACCGTTCCCCAGGGCTTTGTCCGGCCTTTTTCCTGGGATTCCGAAAAAATATCCGGGGGAATAAGGGAATCCAGATCCTGATAGGCGATTTCGTAGGGAACCTGTGCCATGCGGCTTAACACCGCGTCCCGGAAATCCTTTTCCATAGTACGCCGAATGATAAAAACAACTTTTTCAAAGCCGGAACGAAGCGCGTCATACACCGAATAATCGAGCAGGGTCTCCCCGTGTTCCCCTATCGGATCCATCTGTTTAAGCCCCCCGTAGCGGCTCCCCATGCCCGCGGCCAATACCATTAAAAGCGGCCCTTTCGTTTCTTTTTCTTTGCCGTTTGTCATGGTTTTCATTATCCACGCCGGAGAAATGAAAAACAAGAGGCCGGAATACGCGGAATACTGAAAAATTCCGCCGTGTGTGTTATACTTACGGTATACGCCGGACTATCTATTAGGGTGGGCGCGGGCGTATGAACAAACGGTGGTTTTACAGGACGCGGTAGAAGTTTTGTAACAACAACCTTGACCGCCCCGTGCGCGGGGTGGTATAGTGAAAAAGTCGAAGAGACCTACCCGCACGGCGCGGGGAAGTAACGTCTGTGGATACGGCGGCTTCCGCCTGCAAGCGGAAACGCCGTAGAAAGACCCGCTTATTTCTTAAAAAGAAAAATAAAGAAAAAGAAGTAAAGAGTTAAGAGAAGAAAAAAGAAAGAAGATTAGAAAAAAGAAAAAAGCGGGAAGGAAGGAGAAACCGCGGGGAGCAAGCCGGTCGTCCGGCCCGGGCCCCGGACCCTGGAAAGCCTTCGGGACCAGGGGAGCCGACCATACTTTTCAAGGAGTTTTTTAGTATGAAAAAAATCCGTTTTGTCCTCGTGGCGCCGCTCCTCGCGGCGCTGGTAATCGGCTGCGCCTCCAAAAAAGGCGCGGAAAAAACACAACCGGAATCGAATACGGCTGTCTCGGATATTCCCGAATGGTTCCTCAACCCGCCCATGCAGGAGGACGTGATATTCGGATCCGGCACCGCCAAGATGTCCGACCTCAATATGTCCCTGCAAATGGCCGAATCGCGGGCGCGGCAGTCCATCTCCTTTACCCTCAACGCCAACGTGCAGGCTATGATTACGGATTACACCAGAAACGCGGGAACCTCGGAGAATATGACGAGCCTCACGTTCGCCGAATCGGTCGGACGACAGGTAACGCAAACCAAGCTCACCGGCGCACAGGTGTACCGGCGGGCAACAGGCAAAGACGGAACCGTGTACTGCCTGGTGGCGCTCAAGAAAGCAGACGCGGCGCGCCTTGCGGCGGACATTATTGCCAAAGAATCCGAACAGAATGCCGAGTTTAAGGCGATGGACGCGCTCCAAAGGATGGATGACCAGCTCGCCAAGAACGAAGTCAAACCCGTGCCGGTAACTGAATAAACCGCTTTTCTTTTCTCGTTTTTATACTCTTAATACGCCGCGGGCCGAAAAAAATGTTTTGTCTTTTTTTCCTGGTTTCTCATTGCCCGCGGCGGTTTTTCTTTTCTTTCCCTAAGCTTCCCGTACAGCGCCCTAAACCACGCACAGTCCGCTTAGGGGCGCGTATCAGGACGTTTATGAAACCGTCGGAGACGGGCCGGAGGCTGCGGCACAGCGTCTATGAAAATACTCTGCATATCAGACCAGATTGATCCGGTGGTATATACCGACGCCGTTAAAGCGCGGTTCGGGGATATAGACCTGATACTCGGCGCCGGGGACCTCCCGTTCGAGTATCTTGATTTTATCGTGTCCAGTCTGAACAAACCGCTCCTCTTCGTGTTGGGAAACCATGACCCCAACCCTTCCAGAAAAAAAAGCCCCTTTCAGCGGACCGGCGCGGCATCCTGCGGCGCGATCCCTATCGGCTCCCGAATCCGCGTTGAGGAGGGGCTTATCTTCGCCGGACTTGGGGGGTCTATGCGGTATAACAACGGGGACAACCAGTATACCGAAGGGGAGATGCGCCTTTCCATTCTGAAAATCCTTCCGGCGCTCCTTTTTAACCGGCTCTTTCGGGGGCGTTTTCTGGACGTGCTGCTCACCCACGCCCCGCCTTTCGGCATCCATGACCGTCCCGACCGGTGCCATCGGGGGTTTAAGCCCTTTCTCTGGTTTATGCGTACCTTTAAGCCGAAGTACCTCATACACGGGCATATCCACCTCTACGACCTTTCGGAAACGCGGGTCAGCCGGTATCACGCCACGTCGGTTATCAACGCCTACGGCCATTATGTTATTGACATACCGCAGCCTCCGGCCCGTCTCCGACGGTTTCATAAACGTCCTGATACGCGCCTCTAAGCGGACTGTGCGTGGTTTAGGGCGCTGTGCAGTAAGCTTATGGAAAAAAGCGTCTTGATACCGCCCCTAAGCGGACTGTGCGTGGTTTAGGGCGCTGTACGGGAAGCCGTTTAAAACAGCCGGAGGCTGCTGGGAGAAATGGATTTTAATCGCGCCAGGACAAAAGCGCTCTTTTCCCGCGCTTTGCGCTTTATCTACGGGGATCGGGAAAAACTGCTTTCACTGCGGGATGTTACGGCGCTCCTCAAGCCGAAGCGCGAGGTGTATCAGGGTACGCGGGCAGTGCCGCTCTCACTCATTATAGGGAGCGAGGGGCGCTATCGGGACTTCAACCGGCGCTTTTTCCCCTACTCCGAGTTTCTCCGCAGCCGGTGGGAGCGCCTTAACCGGGCGTGGCTGGAAAACGCCGCGTTCCCGCCGGTTTCGCTCTACGAGATAGGCGGGGTTTACTTCGTGCGGGACGGGAACCATCGGGTTTCGGTGGCCCGCAGTCAGGGGATGGAGATGATTGACGCGGAGGTTATAAGTCTTTCGAGCGACATAGCGATTACGCCCGCCATGACCGCCGGGGACCTGCGCCGCCTTCTTATCGGGCGTGAGAAGCGCCGGTTTTACGAAGAGAGCGGGTTCGGCGCCCTCACCGGCGATTACGGCCTTGATTTCAGCGCCACCGGCCAATACGAGGTGATTTACCGCCACATCCTGGGGCATAAGTATTACATAAACCAGCGGGTGCCGCAGGAAATCCCGTTTTCAGACGGGCTTTTTTCATGGTACGGCGAGGTATACGCCCCGATAATCGAGGTTATCCGCGCCGAGTTCCTGACCGCGGCCTTCCCGGAAAGCACCGCAAGCGATCTCTACCTCCGTCTGGCGGATTACTGGGACCTGCTCAAAAAAGAGCGCGGTTCCCGGTGTTCCCTCCTCACCGCGGCGCGGAGTTTTTTACATTTTTCCCAGCCTCCGCCGTCTCCGACGGTTTTAAACTGCTTCCTGCGAAGCGGCTCAAAGTAGTCGGAGTCCGTTTTGCCGCACTGCGCAAGACGCTTATGGAAC
>JAITHR010000040.1 GCA_031279895.1 Spirochaetaceae bacterium | reverse complement strand
CAGCCGCCGTCTCCGACGGTCTCATAAGCGTCATGTGTAGTGCGACAAAGCGGACGCTGACTGCGTAGAGGCGCGGCGCGGGAAGCCGTTTAAAACCGTCGGAGACGGGTCGGAGACGGCGGAGGCTGCGGAGAGGCTGCGGCGGAGAGGGAGGGGCCGTCGAGACCGCTTTTGCGGAGCAGGTCATCCCGCTTTCCCTGGTGCGTGAGGGAAGTGGCGCCCAATACCGCGACCCGCGCCGCGCAGCCCCTTCGCGCGCATACCTCCGCGGCGTACTCGCCGAAACCGCCGGCGGTAACCCCCTCTTCGACGCACACTACCCGCTCGTAGCGGGTAAGGATGTCCGCCAGATACGCCTCGTCAACGGGTTTAAGGAAGCGCAGGTTGTAAAGGTCCGCGGCGATACCCTGTGTTTCGAGCAGGCAGGCGGCTTCGGACGCCGCGGGGTAGAGGCTGCCGGTAAACGCGAGGCAGACCCGCGCCCCGCTTCCGCGCCGGAGGAAAACGCCGCGACCGGACACGAGATTCGCCGCGGCGTGGGGGTCGCAGGACGGGCAGGGCGCTTTGGGGTAGCGGATCATAACCGGCCCGTTTTGGCGCAGCGCCCAGGCAAGCATCGCGTCAAGTTCTTCGGCGCAGGCGGGCGCGAATATCGTCATGTTCGGCATGGTGCGGAAGAGCGGGATGTCAAAAAGCCCCTGATGGGTCGGGCCGTCGTCGCTCACGAAGCCGGCGCGGTCAAGGGCGAAGACCACCGGCAGGTTCTGGAGCGCGACGTCGTGGATGGCCTGATCGAACGCCCGCTGGATGAACGTGGAATAGATCGCCGCCACAGGCCGCATTCCCCGTGACGCGAGGCCCGCGGCAAACGTAACCGCGTGTCCCTCCGCGATGCCCGCGTCGAAGAACCTTTCGGGAAACGCGGCTTTGAAACGCGAAAGGCCCGTCCCCTTCTCCATCGCCGCGGTAATCGCCGCAACCCGCCGGTCTTCCCGCCCCAGACGGAGGAGGCTCTCCCCGAAGGCCTCGGTAAACCCGCACGCGCCCCGAACCTCCGGCGGCGGCTGCGGCGGGCCGTCTCCAAGGCCGGAGGTTATGGAAAACGAGGGAACCCCGTGGTACGACCCCGGATCTTTCTCCGCGAACCGGTAGCCCCGGCCCTTGCGGGTAACCACATGGACCACCACCGGCATATCGAAACGCCGCACGTCCCTAAATACCTCCTCAAGGTGCGGGATATGGTGTCCGTCGATAGGCCCCACATACTCGAATCCCAGGTCAACAAAGAAGTTGTCCAGGTAAAACACCGCTTTTACCGCCCGTTTGAGCCGCCGTATCCCGCGAAACAGCGCGTCCCCCCCGAAAGGCAGGCGTTTCACCGCGCCGTCGAAGACGCGCCGGAATTTCCGGTAGCGCGCTTTCATAAAGAGGCGGCTTACGTAACGGGAGGAGAGGCGGCTTAAATACTTGGAAAGCCCGCCCACATTGGGGCTTATGGACATTTTGTTGTCGTTAAGCACCACCACGAGCGGCAGTCCCAGCTGCCCCGCGTGGGAAAGCCCCTCGTAGGCAAGGCCCCCGGTGAGCGCGCCGTCGCCGATAACCGCGACGGCCCGCGCATCGCTTCCCTCGAGACGGTTTCCCGCGAGGATGCCCAGCGCCGCGGAGATCGAGGTGGAGGCGTGGCCCGTGTCAAAGGCGTCGTGGGGGCTTTCTTCGCGTTTGGGAAAGCCGGAGATGCCGGAACTTCGGCGCAGGGTTCCGAACACCTCGCGCCTTCCGGTGAGGAGCTTATGGGCGTAGCACTGGTGTCCCACGTCCCAGATGATTTTGTCATGGGGAGAGTTGAAAACCCTGTGGAGCGCGACGGTGAGCTCCACAACGCCCAGGTTGGAGGCCAGATGCCCGCCGTTTCTGCTTACCGCGTCCACGATGGCTTCGCGGATTTCGGCGGCAAGCCTGTCTAAGTCACGGGGGGATACCGATTTCAAGTCTGCCGGATCATGTATCCGCGCTAAGAGGGACGGGGTTTTATCCATAGTTATCCGTAAAGCAAGACGGCATAGCGCGTTTGCCCGCGCTCAAGAGAAGCTGTCCCTGACGGTCTGAAGCCGTGGACGCGGCGGCCCGTGCCGTTTTGCGCCGCGGCTCCGGGGGCCGCTACTTATTCTTGTGTCGATTTTTTCTGAGCTTTTTCTTACGTTTATGAGTTGCTATTTTTCTCAATTTGCGCTTTCTTCCGCAAGGCACTTCAGTGTCTCCTTCTTTGCAAGGTTCCTACCCAAAGCCAACGCCCTGGGGCTTCCTGTTTCACCGGACGCGGCGCAGGAAATATGTGTGCAGTATGTACGAAGCCGCGGAAAACGTCAATACTCTTTCCGCCCGCCGTCTCCGACGGTTTCATAAGCGTCATGCGCCGCGCCCCGAACAACGACTGTCCGCTTACCGTGCCGCGCCCCGAAGCGGACGGCGCCCGCGCACAGCCACGCGAAGCTGACAATGCCCGCTGCAAGCCGCTTCGCGGGAAGCTTATGAAACCGTCGGAGACAGCGGCGGCGGCTGGGGAAAAAGAGCTTTACTAAAGGCGCATATATTGGTTATACTAAATGCGGACATGGACAGCACGAACACCACGCGGTTTACCGGTTTTCGATTGGATTTTCGATTAAAGGATTTCGAGGGGCCTTTGGATACGCTCCTTTTCCGCATCAAAAAGAACGAAGTCAATATCTACGATATTCTGGTGGCGGAGATCACCAGAGAGTACCTCCGTTATATAGACGCCGCAAGCGACCGCAACCTGGAAGACCTCACCGAATTTCACGTCTTGGCCGCGACCCTCCTTCATATTAAATCGGGAATGCTCCTTCCGGCGGAAGCCTGCTTTGAAGACGAGGCGGATGAACCGCGGTGCGGCCTTGTGGAGTATCTTATCTCACGCCGCAGGTTTGGAAAACTTTCGGAACTCATAGAGGATCGGGCGCGTGAAACCGAATGGGTCATTGAAAGAAAGAAGGTACAGCGGCTCCTGCCGTTCGCGGATAAGCCGGTTTTCAAAAGCGGCGCGGCCCATGACTTGCTCAAGACGTTTTCAGCCCTTATCTCCGGCCTTTCCCGCGAGCGGATTATCGACCTCTTTGAGGAAGTGTCGGTAAGCGAGAAACTCGACTGTATCGCCGCGCTCATGGAATCCCGCGGAACCTGCGCGTTTTCCGATTTGCTTCTGCGCCAGGGTTCCCCGGCGGAAATCGTCTGCGCCTTTCTTGCGGTCCTTGAGGCGGCCAAAAACGGCGGCATAACCGTGCGGCAGGAGGGGTTTTTCGGCGAGATTCTGATTTTTCCCGCCGCATTTGGCCGGTCTCGGTCTCGGTCTCAAGGGAAGGGCGCGTGATGGAAAGGTCGTTGCTAAACCCCGCGGGCCTTATCGAGGCTATCCTCTATCTGGAAACCGAGCCTATAGACGCGGCGGGTCTTTCCCGCACCGCCGGCCTCTCCCGCGCAGATGCGGACGCTGCCCTCAAAGACATCGAAAACCGGTACGCCCGCGAAGAATCCGGTCTTGAAATATGCCGTGTGGGAGGCGGGATTTCTATCGCGCCTAAAAAGATCTATTGGGACGCGCTCAGAGCGCGGTACGGCAGAAAGGACGATACCCGCCTCTCCCGCGCCGCCCTCGAAACCCTGTCGATTATCGCCTATTCCCAGCCTATCACCCGAAGCGAAATCGAGGCGATTAGGGGGGTACAGGTTGACGCCATGATACGAACCCTCCTGGACAAGGGCTTTATTCAGGAGACGGGCAGGAAAGACGCCCCCGGAAAGCCGGTCCAGTTCGGCACCACGAAAGCGTTCCTCCAGCGCTTCCGCCTTGAGCGCATTGAAGACCTGCCCGCACTCGACGAAAAGGAGGCAGCGCGTTTTGATCCGGAAACCTAGCGCGCCGGATTTCGGCGCTGAGGGAACACCCGTGCGGGCGCAGGTCTATCTCGCCCGCGCCGGGGTAGCTTCCCGCAGAGCGTCCGAACAGTTAATCGCCGCGGGCCGCGTTTCGGTAAACGGCAGGATCATCGCGGCTTTGGGGGAGAAGGTCGCGGTCGGGGATCAGGTCTGCCTTGACGGGGTTCCGCTCAAACTCGAAACGCGCTTCCGGTATCTGGCGCTCCATAAGCCGCCGGAGTACCTTTGCAGTTCCGCGGACCCGCAGGGACGCCCTCTGGCGCTGGAACTCCTCCCGAAGGATATACCGGAACGGCTCTACAGCGTGGGGCGCCTCGATTACCGGTCTTCAGGGCTTATTCTCTACACCAACGACGGGAGCTTCGCCGCCGCGGTCGGCCATCCCTCAGGCAAGATCATCAAAGAATACGTGGTTGAAACCTCGGCGCCTCTCCCGCGTGAAGCGCTCGAAAGCTTTGCCCGCGGCATTGTTATCGACGGTATCGCGTATAAGGCGCGGGAGGTTGAGGCGCTGGGGAAACGGGCGGCGCGGATTACGCTGATTGAGGGGAAAAACCGAGAGATTAGACGGGTGCTGTCGTATTTTCACCTGCACCCGACACGACTCTGTAGGACAGAGATCGGGCCGGTGTCCCTCGCGGGCCTTGGCCCTGGGGAATCGAGAAGTCTCACGGCACGGGAAATCGAGCGCCTCCGAAACACCCGTACCGGGGAAGCGGAGAAAGCGGAAAAAGTAACGTTACGGAAGAAACAGGGAAGAGATTAAACATAAAGCATGAAAAAGGAGTAGAGGGGAACTATGGTTATTGCTATTGACGGACCGGCTGGTTCAGGGAAAAGCACGATGGCGCGGATGTTGGCCGAAAGGCTTGGCCGCGTTTATATCAATTCGGGTAATTTGTATCGGGCTCTGGCCCTCGGATGCCTCCGCAATCAGGTTGACCGCGCCGACGAGAACGCGGTGCTGTCCTATGTGAAAGCGGCGGACCTGGCGTATCACAACGGGGCGGTGTGCCTTGACGGGGAAGAGGTCGAGCCTTTTTTACGCGGCGACGACGTTGACGACTACACGCCGGCGCTTTCCGCCATTGTACCGGTGCGCCGTATCGTTAATGACCTTATAAGAAAAACCGCCCGGGATGTTGACGTGGTGGCCGAAGGCAGGGACATGACCACGGTGGTTTTCCCGGACGCGGAATACCGGTTTTATCTGGACGCCTCGGTGGAGGAGCGCGCCCGCCGCCGGCATAAAGAGGGAATATCAAATCTCAGCGCGGAGGAGATTAAAGCGGCTCTCGTCGAGCGGGACAGAGTTGATAAAAATAAAGCCGAGGGAAGCCTGAAAATCGCGCCCGGGGTCGATGTTTTCGATACATCGCTCTTGACCATTGACGAAGTTTATGCCACATTAGTAGAGAAAATTGCCAGAGAAGATAAAGTGCTTAAAAAGAATAATACCGGAGAAGGATCAATCATGACCGAGATGGAAGTGGAAATGGACGAATCGCAAGACTCCGCCGATAACATCCAAACACAATTACAGGAAGAGTATCTTAAATCCCTTGAACAATTAGAGGAAGGGCAGATAGTTGAAGGCACCGTTATTCAGGTTACGCTGGATCAGGTGTTTGTCGATGTGGGTTATAAGTCCGAGGGAAAGATTCCCATTGCGGAGTTCGCGGAGGTTCCCAATGTCGGGGATGTGGTGTCGGTTATTCTCATTACGAAAGAGAATAAGCATGGGGAAGTAATCGTTTCCAAACAGAAAGCGGATATAAAACTGTTTTGGAAGAACCTCCGGCAGGCTTTTCAGGATCGCGTTCCGATTGAGGGAACGATAGAAAAGCAGGTAAAGGGCGGGTATGATTTCAACCTCGGCATGGGCGTCCACGCCTTCCTTCCCATAAGCCAGTCGGATTCCCAAAAGGTAGACAAGCCGGAAAAGCTTTTGGGGGTTAAAACCGCCGTGTATGTGGAGCGTATCTATTCGGACGGGAAAGTCAACATTGTGGTAAACCGCCGCAAGTGGCTTGAGGAAGAGGTCGAGCAGAAGCGGAACGCCTTCTTCGAGCATACCCCTATCGGCGCGGATATTACCGGCACGGTCAAAAGTTTTACCTCTTTCGGCGCGTTTATTGATTTGGGGGGCTTTGACGGACTTCTCCATATCAACGACATGAGCTGGGGACACGTTACCCGTCCCAAGGATTTCGTGAAGAAAGGGCAGGAGATAACCCTCAAGGTGATACGGATAGACCCGGAAGAGAAGCGCATCAACCTGTCGCTCAAGCATTTCACCGATGATCCGTGGGTCCATTTTGAAAAGAAGTACCATGTAAACGATGTCATTAGCGGCAAAGTAACCAAACTGACCGAGTTCGGCGCGTTTATCGAAATGGAGGAGGGGATAGAGGGCCTGGCCCATATCTCGGAGTTCTCCTGGGTCAAAAAGATTCAGAGGCCAGATGAGGTGGTCAGTATCGGGGATCAGGTGGAATGTATGATCTTGGGTTATGACCTACAGGCCGGACGGGTTTCTCTGGGGCTGAAACAAGTTACCACCAATCCGTGGAATAATATCGACGAAAAATATCCGGTTGGCACCAGACTGACGAGGAAGGTGGTGAAAGTAACCAACGCGGGCGCGTTTATCGAGCTTGAAGAGGGGATTGACGGGTTTCTCCATGGGGATAATATTTCCTGGACCAAGAAGGTTAAGCACCCGGGGAGCGAATTGCAGGTTGGGCAAGAGGTGGAAATCATGGTCATCGGGGTAGACCGGGAAAACCGGAACATTCAGTTGGGCATCAAACAGCTTTCCGAAGATCCCTGGCAGAGTTTCTCCACATTCTATAAATACGGTTCCCTTGTTGAGGGGGAGGTTTCTTCCGTTACCGATTTCGGAATCTTCGTGCGGGTTCCGGGGGGCATCGAGGGGCTTATCCATAAAACCAATCTGGTAGAAAGCCGGGAAGAAAATCCCGATGAGGCGCTCAAAAAGTATCAGGTCGGGGACAGGGTGAAAGCGGTGGTGCTGGAGATCCAATCGGATAAACAGAAGGTCGCCTTTTCTATTCGCGATTACCAGAAAAAGATGCAGCGCGAAGAGCTGTCTCGGTATATGGCGGCAGACGAATCTGACGATTCTACCTTTACCCTGGGAGATTTTTTAAAGTCTAAGGGTAACAACAATTAACAGCCCCCTATTGGTATGCTGTCGCAGATTGATGTTCATAAATTTAATACCCTCATTGAGATTAATACCCTTATTAACTCAAATTATGGGAATAGCCATAGGTTATTAACGCACATTCTTGAATCCGCGGCCCGTCTCTGCGACGGGGACGCGGCAAGCATTCTTCTTGTGGATAAAGAAACCAACTCCCTGTATTTCGCGGTCGCCCTGGGCGCCAAAGGATCCGAGGTAAAGCGGTTTACCTTAAAAGCGGGAGAGGGGATTGCCGGATGGGTGGCGGCGCACAATGAATCGGTCATCATAAATGACGTGGAGCATGACCGCCGCCATTTCCACCGTATTCCCCAGCAGATTGACTATTCCACCAAGACTATGCTGGCGGTTCCCATGCGGGTTAAAGATGAGTGCGTCGGGGTTATCGAGCTTATCAACAAAAAGAATGACCGGTATTTTGTTCAGGAAGACCTGGAATGGCTCGAAATCCTGGCCAACCAAGCGGCTCTGGCGCTTATCAACGCCCAAAACATTGAAAAAGCGCAGCAGAAGATACAGGCTCTCCAGGACAAGATCCAATCCGACAAAGGATACCACACGCTCATTGCCAAAAGCCCGATTATTGTTGAAAAACTGGAGATAATTAACCGTATCGCCCAAACCGATTCCTCGGTGCTTATTCTGGGGGAAAGCGGGGTCGGGAAGGAACTCTTCGCGGAGCAGATACACCTCCGTAGCAGCCGGAAGGACCAGCCGCTTATACGGGTGAACTGCGCGGCCCTGCCGGAAGGTCTTTTGGAGAGCGAGCTTTTCGGCCACGTGAAAGGGTCTTTCACCGGCGCCGGATCGGAACGCCGGGGGCGCTTCGAGGCCGCAAACGGAGGGACCCTTTTTCTCGATGAAATCGGGGACCTTCCGCCGCTGTTACAGGCGAAACTGCTCAGGGTTATCCAGAACAAGACCTTTGAGAAAGTGGGATCCGACGAGTCTGTTACGGTGGACACGCGGATACTGGCGGCTACCAACAGGAATATCGAGGAACTGGTGGCGCGGGGGACGTTCAGAAGCGATCTCTATTACAGGCTCAACGTGTTGCCCCTCTCCATTCCTCCCCTTAGACAGCGCCCTGAGGATATTCCCGAACTGGCCGTATTCTTTCTTAAGCGGTGTATGCGGGGGATGAAAAAACGCTTTGAGGGGTTTTCCTGCGAAGCTATGGATACCCTGCTCTCCTACGGGTGGCCCGGCAATATTCGGGAGCTGGAAAATTGCGTCGAGCGGGCCTGCGTCATCGGAACGCGGCAATGGATACAGGCGGAAGACCTGCTTCTTAACCGGAGCGCGTCCTTTGAACAGGGTGAAAAACAGGGCAGCCGGAATCTTAAAACCGCGATTACCGCGTTTAAGACTCATTTTATTAAAAAAGTGTTGTCCGAACATAACGGGAACCAGACCGAAGCGGCCAAGGTACTGGATATACAAAGAACGTATTTATCAAAACTGATGAAAGAATTACTTATTATCAATCCTAAGGAGTTGTGATTATGGCGAAAACCCCAGACGCGCCTGAGAATTTGGCAAGGGATCCTATTATACCCTTTGTAAAACCGGAAAAAGAAGAGGATATGAGCGCCTCCGAGCGAATCAACACGTTTATTCAGCGTAACCGGAGGGCAATCCTGATTGCCGCGGCGGTCATTGTCGTGGCGCTCGTAGGATTTATCGCGGGTTTAAGCATCCGGGACGCGCTGCGGGCCAAAGCCATAAAAGAGGCGGAGGCCCTGGGCGCCCGGTATGAGGAGTTACGGAACTTTCTTACCGACCAGTCGAAAGAAAAGGAGGCGGAAGACCTGGCGCGGGACATTTCCGCGTTTGCCGCGACCCACAGGGGGTATGCCGGAGCCAGAGGCTACGACCTTCTGGCGGCGCTCCACGCGGAAAAGAAGGACTGGGAGAACGCGGAAAAGGCGTGGACCAGCGCGGCGGGCGCCGGCGCCGGCACCTATCTCGCGCCGATTTTCTTTTTTAACGCCGCGGTTGCCGCCGAAGAGCAGGGCAAGACACAGGAAGCCATCGAATTATACGCAAAAGCGCAGAGTGATCTCTTTCCCGAAGCAAGCCGGGCGCAGTTTCAGATAGGGCGGCTTGAGGAAGGGCGGGGCAATCAGGACGCCGCGCTCCAGGCCTATCGGGAGATTATCAATAAATGGCCGAATGACGCGGTATGGACCAATCTGGCCCAAAGCCGGATTATAACGCTCTCTCTCAAACCGAAACAGGATGGGGAGTAACCGTCCCGTCAAAGCGGCGGCGGTAGCGGCGCTCTTCCTCATTTCCTGCGTTTCCTGCGGTATTGAAGATTATGCGTTTCTCTATCCGGTGCCGTCCGGGAATGTGAGCGTCGAGTTAAACCATAGGGCCACGATCAGACTGCCTGATATTGACCTCACCGATTACTATTATTTTACCCACTTCGCCGTCTATTACCGCATATACATAAGCGGCAGTTCCTACCCGACCATACATACCGGCAATATGAACGACCTTAACCCCCTGTTATACGCCGATTATAACGCTATTCTGCCCTATACCAACGGGGATACCACCGCCAGCACCGCCACAGGCTCCCTTCTTACCAACCGGAACTATTACACGCTGAATGTGGAAGGCGCCGTCATAGAGAACGCCGTCTTAGCCGCCGACGCCCGCGGCAAAACCGTTACCCTTGACTTTATGGTTGCCAACCCCCAGCCTGTTCCCAGTCTTACCGTTGACGGGCGGCAGTACAACTTGCAGCGCTCCACCGGAAGCGGCCTGTTCAGGCCCGCGCCGGCGAACCGGTATTTCTTCAACACGTCCGAATTAAACGCCGCGGCGAACGTGTCAAACACGATAAACGCTGACGTGGCCGATCGCGCCGGCCTGGATTCCGGCGGGGACCGCTACACCTATGCGGCCATGTATATCGTCGTTACCGGCATTGACGACAACCTTTCCCCTATTTACAGCGCCCCGACCTTTATCGGAGTATTTCTCCTGCCGTCTTCCCAATAGCCCGCCGGTAAGAAGGCGCCCGGACACGCCTAGACAAAAGGGGAACAGGTTGGTAGTATGTATACAGCCTTTCCGCCGGATTACGGCGCGGACGGCACTTTCCGCGGCGTGTGCGCCGCGTGTTACGTTACGTTACATTGGAGGAATTATGAAAATATTACGACTCTCTCTCGCGGCGCTTCTGGGGCTTCTGGGAAGCTCCCTTCAGCTCTTCGCGCTTCCGGCTCAGGAAGAACAGCTCTCAAACGCGCTCCAGCTTAGACAGGATGCCTCAACCGTCAGAACTTCCGGTGCGGTTCAGACCGTTGCCGGGGAGGACGGATCGATTCCGGTGATACGGGACGGAGAGACTCTGGTCATCGAAAAGGGCGATCTCAAAGTCCGCCTGCCCCTTGCTACGGACCGCGAGCGGCTTCGGGAAATCATCAAGCTCCTTGACGAGGGGCGCATTGACCCGCCGCTTATCACGGGGCAGTGGGAAGTGATAGAACAGCCGGAAAATATCCCCTATGTCTCTTTTGAATTCACCAAAGAGCGGGGCTTTATTATTATTGAGCGCGACGGGGCGGTCAGGCAGGCGCGTATCGGCTCCTATACGATCGAACAGGAGCGGGATCTGGTGCTGGGCAGTCTCGCCTCAATGCAAAAAATCATCCTGCAAGAAGACGAGATGGCTTTCAGCTTTTCCACCGAGACCCAGTATAACCTGCCCATGAAGATACGGCGCGTGGAGCCCAAGGTCTCCGGTTCCCTCCAAACTGACTGGCTGTGCAGAACGTGGAAACTCTCGAAACGGGAAGGCACGGAGGAGCGCGACGGGCTTTCGGCGGACTCGATTATTTTTTCCGCCGCCGGATCCTATATCGTTACCTACCCCGCCAAAGAACAGGGACTGGCCCAGTGGGAATGGGTTGACGACAAGACCCTGATTTATACGTGGGAGTGGGATAATTGGGACAATCCGGGGATACTTGAGGTTGAGGGCCTAAGCGCCGCGCTCCTGCGGGTGAAAGACGAAGACGGCGCGGTCTACGAGTTTACTCCGGCGTATAAATAACGCCCCTGTGGGGAACCGGCTCAAAGCCGGCAACCCCCGCTCCGGGGCGCTCCCGCTCTCAAAAGGCCGCCCCGTCCCGCGCCTCTAAACTGTCGACGTCCGCTTTGCCGCGCTCCGCATGACGCTTTTGCGCCACCCGCCGCCGGCGGCGCCCCGCGCCTCTAAGCAGTCAACGTCCGCTGTCGCTTCGCATGACGCCTTAAAACCCGCTGGCGGGTGAACAGCCGGAGGCTGTAAATCCTTTCGTAATCTATACTTACTACGCCTTATCCACCGGTATTTTTGCCTTGGAAATCCGGATTTCCGTGATAGAAATCCGGATTTCCGTGATAGAAATCCGGATTTCCGTGATAGAAATCCGGATTTCCGTGATAGAAATCCGGATTTCCGTGATAGAAATTCGGATTTCCGTGATAGAAATCCGGATTTCCGCGATAGAAATCCGGATTTCCGTGATAGAAATCCGGATTTCCGCGATAGAAATCCGGATTTCCAAGGCGGGGAGCGGGGCGGTAAGCGGTCGTTGACAGCTTTGAGCCGCTCCACAAGAAGCTTATGAAACAGCCGGAGGCTGCGGAGGCTGCGGCCATGCTGAAGCCGTCGGAGACGGCGGAGACGGCGGTTGCGTATAACGGGAAGGTATGCCATACTGCAAGGGTCGGGGCGCGTCTTCTTTTCCATTTTTCCATTTTTCCATAAAAGGCGCGTGCGGCAGGTGGCTGTATGAAAATAAGGGCAAAAATACTTTTGGTGGTTTTACCGCTTTTGAGCGTTTCGGTTATCATGGTGGGCATGGCCTCGTATTTCCTCGCGTCCTCTTCGGTCAATAACCTTGCGGTCGAGTTCTTCGCGTTTATGGGGGAGGAAATTACCGGCTACGCCGACGGGCAGTGGAACCTTCTTGTCGAACACGTCGCGGCGAACGACCCCTTTATGGAAAGCGCCGCGAAACAAGCGGTGGAGAATTTCTCCCGCAGCCTTCTCCGAAGCGATACCCAGTCGATTTTCGCTCTGGACAGCGAGGGGGTCGTGGTGATGAACGCCGGCTCCCTCACCCTTTCGGAGGAGGAGCGAAACACGCTGCGTCCCTACTTCGCCGGAGAGATCCGCGAGTTCGTTACGGTGCGCCTTGATACGAAAAGCCGCGTGGCCTATACGTTCCCCTTCACGCCTTTCGGCTGGCAGATCTTTATCACCGAAGAGCGGAGCAAGTTCTACGGCAGGGTGGAGCAGATTTTCAGGACTTCCCTCTGCATCCTCATAGGAACCCTCACAGGCGGCGCGTGTATCCTCGTGCTGGTCTCCCGCTACCTTACCTCCCCCATAGAGGCCGTGGTAAACGTCATAAAACGGGTCATACAATCCAACAACCTCCACGAAACCGTGCCGGTTTACTACAATGACGAGATAGGCCAGATGGCGGTCTCGTTTAACCGGATGCTGAAAATACTTGCCGCGGCGTATGAACAGATGAAAAAATACGCCTTCGACGCGGCGGTGGCGCAGAAACGGGAGATGAAAATCCGCAACGTGTTCCAGCTCTACGTGCCAAAGGACGTCATCGACGAGGTATTCGTCAACCCGGAGAAGATGCTCACCGGCAACAACCGGGAGGTTTCCATACTGTTCTCCGATATTCGCAGTTTCACCACGATCTCCGAGTCCATGACGCCGGACGCGCTGGTAAACTCCCTTAACCGCTACTTCTCCACCATGGTCAATATCATTATGAGCCAGGACGGGGTGGTGGATAAGTATATCGGCGACGCTATCATGGCCATATTCGGCGCGCCGGTTACCCACGAGAACGACAGCCTGGCCTCGGTAATCGCGGGCCTTGAAATGATGCGCGCTCTGGACGAGTTCAACAAAAACCAGCACTCCCTCGGCGCGCCGGAGTTTCATATCGGCGTGGGGATAAACTACGGTATCGTTACGGTCGGCAATATCGGGTGCGATAAAAAGATGAACTATACGGTTATCGGGGACGCGGTTAATCTGGCGTCCCGTCTTGAGGGTCTTACCAAGAAGTATAAAGAGGGGGTGCTTTTTGCGGAGAGCGTGTACGAGCATATCTTTACGGAGATACCGTGCAGGCTTATCGACCGCGTGGCGGTTAAGGGGAAAACCGTCGGGGTGCCTATCTTTACCGCCCGCCTCGCGCTGACGGTCCAGGAGCGGGAAGGGTGGAAATACCACGCCGAGGCCGCGGACCTCTACTACAACAGGCGGTTTCAGGAAGCGCTTCCGTATTTCGAGAAGGCCGCGGGCTATATTCCCGAAGATCCCGCTGCCCCAAGGTTCGCCCAGCGGTGCAGGGTTTATGTGAAAAACCCGCCGCCTGCGGACTGGGACGGCGTGGAGGTTATGACGGAAAAATGACCGCGCCCTCTGCCCCGCGCCGCGCCGCGCCTTTCGGATCCCTTTGCATGGTTTTTCTCGCGTTTTTTCTCGCGTTTTCCCCCTCGCGTCTTTACGCCCAGCAGGAAGACCGCAACGACCAAAACGACCTGATTCTTGACGACACGGGCGCGGTTATGGCGGTCTCCCATGAAAACGAGCATGACCATCTGGTCAGTATCCCGCTGGCGCTAGAACAGGCTTTCGTTGCCGAGGGAATACTGAGCGTAACGTACAGCGGCGCGGAGTTTCCGCCGGACCGCGTCCACGAAGCCTGCGTCAATGCGGGCGCGCGCTGGGGGCTTACGGTGCGCACCAGTTTCAAAGACGGGCGCCTTTCGTGGCGTTTCGGCGTGTACGACGCGAAAGAGCGGTCGTACCGCGGGTCGGATTCCTTTGCGGTGTTCCTCTTCGCGGGCATTTCCTCCCAGAACGCCCTTGAGTCTTCGGCACGTAAGGTGGCGGACCAGTGGCGGAAGTCCCGGTCAGCTTCCCAGGATTTTAACGGCAGGTTTGCCGTACCCGAAGGGCAGCGGTTCACCTCGCGCCAGGAGGGGGTTATGGTTTATTACGGCGACGAAACCGGTCCCTTCCTCGGCAGTATCGAGCGCGGGTCCCTGAGGGCGCCGCGGTTTCCCTTTACCCGGGGGGAGCCGGTCTACGGCACGGCGCTTAAAGAGGGGTACTGGACGCGGAACTTCAGACTGCCCCGCGGGGTTACGGACAAGCCGGCGCGCCTGCCGCCGCTCCAGAAAGTAACGCGCCACAGTTTCGGGTTTTCGTACCAGTTTCAGGGAAACGCCGCGTATTTCATCGGCCTTGAATACCGGTACCATCTCATCCCGGACCGGATTTTCCTTGAGTTCGACTGGGCGTTTCAGATGTCTTTTGACGGCCCCGGGAAAAGCCCGCTTCTGGGACACGAGGCGGTGCTGCGGCCTCTGGGGATCTACCTCCTGCCAAAGCGGGATTTGCCGGTACGCCTTGCGGCGGGAACCGGCGGGTCTCTTTTCATGCAGGACGGGAAAATCCCCAGACTGTTCTTTTACCCTGGGTGGCTGGACGTGGAGTATCACTTTCCCCAGTTCATCCTGAAAGCGGAATTGAAAGTCCCCCTTTTGCTGGACGACTTTTTTTGGTATTACCGGGCGCCGCCGGATATATGGCGATTCGGCCCTGTGGGTTTCTGCTGTTCCCTCGGCGTTATGCTGAAATGGTAGCCGTCTCCGACGGTTCCAAAAGCGTCTTGCGGAGCGGCTTTCAGCGGGCGTTGACTGCTTTGCCGCGCAGTGCGGGACGCTGTTTAAAACAGCCGGAGGCTGCGGGAGGAGGTTTGTCTATGTACGATCGGAGCGGCGGCGCTGGGGCCGCACTTTTGGTGGTTTTGCTGGTGTTGTCGGTGGTGCCGCGGCGCGTAAGCGCACAGGAGGTTCCACCGGATATGCCCCGGCGGGCGCGGGTTCTCTACGGGATTGACTTTGACGAGGATTTCTTTTTTATAGCGGCCAACGCGGGCGGAACGCTCTGGAACGAGGTCAAACAGGAATTTCCCGGAACCGAAGAGATATGGCAGGAGACGCTGGAATCGGTTTTGAGTAACAGTGATACGATTGCCCGGACCGTCCGCGCTAGCGAGGGGGCGGATCTTTTTGAGCAGGCCCTTGCGGAAAACATTCCTGTTTTTATCCATATTCAGGTTTCCGGCGTTATGGAGACCGGGGACGTTACGGTGCGCTATGTCTTTCGGGAGGTGTTTTCGGATTCCTATTTCGAGAGCAGGTACGAAGAAGACGTGTGGATGGAAGAGGACCTCGCGGCGTTTTTCTGGCTGCCCCTTCGTTTTGATCTGGATGCGTTTATTGAGGAGAGGGTGCTGCGCCCGCCGCTTTTAATACAAGGCCCCGCGGGAACGGTGGTGCGCGGCTTTACCAAGAAACCTGTGCGTATTCCGGAGTCCGAATATATCTTTGTTGATGTCCCGATACCGGGTACCTATAAATGGAAGACGTCCCATTGGCGGTATATGAACAGGACGGGGATTTTTATGGCGGATCGGGGGAACCTCGTGGTCACCCTTCCGCGGGACCGGTTTTCATTCAGGGATGTACTGCGCTTTTTTGACGGGAACAACAGGGCCGGAAACCCGACCCCTCCCCCTAAAGCCGCTCTATAAGAAGGTCGATAAACGCGCTTATATCCGGCTCGTTGGCGTATCGCGGTTTCACGCTTTGCAGATATTTCTGGCGGGTCTCGGTGTTCCGCACCCGCAGGCTCACCTCAAGAATATTCATCACCTGGGCTATCCCCTCTTTATGCGCCGCCCGAACCATCTCTTCAGTGATGCGGTTACTAAGTTCCGAATCCTTCTTCGCCACATCCTGCGCGAGGTCCTGATTTGACCGTGCAAGGCGGGCGTTCTCCGCCTCGAGCTGGGAGATTCGGGTAGAGAGGGCGGTGCGCTCGTTCTGGTTCTGCTGCCCCTGGTTCGCCGCGCTTCGGGAGATGTCCTGATTTGACCGTGCAAGACGGGCGTTCTCCGCCTCAAGCTCGCTTATCCGGCTTGAAAGCCTCGCGGCCTCCGCCTGGCTCTGCTGCCCCTGGTTCGAGGCGCTCTGGGAGAGGTCCTGATTTGACCGTGCAAGACGGGCGTTCTCCGCCTCAAGCTGGGAGACGCGGTTTGAGAGGGTTGTCCGTTCGCTCTGGTTCTGGGACGCGCCCTGCGAGAGGCGGGCGTTCTCGGCCTCAAGCTGGGAGACGCGGTTTGAGAGGGTCGTCCGTTCGCTCTGGTTCTGGGACGCGCCCTGCGAGAGGCGGGCGTTTTCCGCCTCAAGCTGGGAGACGCGGTTTGAGAGGGTTGTCCGTTCGCTCTGGTTCTGGGACGCGCCCTGGGTAAGGCGGGCGTTTTCGGCCTCAAGCTGTTAGACGCGGTTTGAGAGGGTCGTCCGTTCGCTCTGGTTCTGGGACGCGCCCTGCGAGAGGCGGGCGTTTTCCGCCTCAAGCTGTGAGACGCGGTTTGAGAGGGTTGTCCGCTCGCTCTGGTTCTGGGACGCGCCCTGGGTAAGGCGGGCGTTTTCGGCCTCAAGCTGTGAGACGCGGTTTGAGAGGGTTGTCCGTTCGCTCTGGTTCTGGGTCGCGCCCTGGGTAAGGCGGGCGTTTTCCGCCTCAAGCTGGGCAAGCCGGTTTGAAAGAGCGGTAAGCTCGCTCTGGCTTTGCCGGCCCTGGTTCGCCGCGCTCTGGGTCAGCTCCTGATTGGTGCGGGTAAGGCGGGCGTTCTCCGCCTCAAGCTGCCCGATCTGGGTATTAAGATTATTTATATCCGCCTCGTTTTGGGAAATCCGCGCCGTAAGGGTTCCGATCTCCGCCTCCCGCCCGCTCCCCGGCGCCGTGTTTTGGGAAAGCTCGCGGTTTAACTGGCTCAACCGGGCGTTCTCCGCCTCCAGCGCCGCGGCCCTGTCCCGCAGCGTATTCAGTTCCGGCGCGGAAGAAACGCGCTCCAATTCCATTCTGGCTATCTGCGCCAGAGAAGAGGCCAGATACATATCCAGCGCCCGCTGCTGCCGAATATCCTGGGTGTCCTGGGTGGTGGACTCAAGATACTGGATAAGCGACTGGGACAGGGACATCGCGTCGTGGTACTGGTGCTGTTGCAGCGCGTTCCGCACCTGATTGAACATACCGGTAATACGGTTTTCCTCAAGCCGGTTCCGCTCCCGCTGGACTTCCAGTACGGTCAGCCGCGCCTTGGCCTGCTCAAGCTCCTCGCCGCCTGCCTGATCCTGCTTCTGGGCATCTGCCCCAAGGCGTATCTCGATTTCACGGTTCCGCAGCTCTTCCTGCACCAGACGCCGCTCTTCGTTAAGGTCCTTTATGTTGTTCTGGTACTGCTCCTGCATCTTCCGGTACTGCTCTTCCGCTGCCAGACGCTCCGCATCAAGCTGGGCGCGGTATTTATCCAGTTCCTTCTGATAATAGGAAAACCGCTCTTTCTCATAGAGCGCCAGAAGACCGTCTATCTTGCCGGCGGAAACGCCCGATTTCACAAGGCGCACCCGCTCCTCTGTTACGTCCTTTTCAAGAAGAACCTTGAATTCCGATTCCCGTACCTGATACCTGCCGGCAAACGTGGCCGCCGCGTCCTTTTGTTCCTGCTCAAGGGTGGAAAGCTGCTTCCGCATATTTGCTATTTCCTCTTCTTTCTTGGAAAGCAGGGCGGTCGTTTCCTCCTGTTTGCGCCGAAGGAGTTCCCCTTCCACCGAAGAAAAAGAGGCGCTGACGTTCTGCACGATACCGTCTTTCCGCGTAACCGTATAAGCTATGCCCCCAATGACCAGCGCCGACACCGCCAGCACCAGCGCGTTAAGCACCAGGGGAAAGACCAGCTCGTTTTTACGGGGGACAAGCGTTTCGAATTCGGTGTCCGCAAAGGATTTGTTACGGACTATCCCCTCAATCTGGGACTGAATATCGTTGATTTCATCTGTGGTAATGGTCTTGTCTTCTGTCGCACCTGCGGTGTCTTGCGGCATTTCTTTCTCCCGTGAAGACGGATGCGCCGGAAAGATAAACGCTCCGTCAGGGGTTTTCTCCGCTTTTTCCGCTTTTTTCGTTTTTCCCGTAAAGCCGGCAGGCGGCGCGTCTTCCGTATTCGGGCCGGAGCGGACAATGTCCTCGATTTGCGCCCGCACCTCCCGCACGTCCTCATTGAAAGGGGCCGCGGGAGGAGGCGCGGAGAGCGCTTCTCTTTTAAGGGACGCTTTGGCCAGTAACCCTTGTTTTGCCGGCGCGTTTTCTTCGCTCATTGAAAGCCGTTTCCGCCGTGTCGCGGTGCGCTACGTTTTGTCATTATACCAAGCCTCTTTTATTCTCTTCGCGTTTTTTACGGTGAGAGCCCGGACCCCCGTCGGCGCCCGACGCCCTCCGCCTATACAAACGCGCATGATTATCCGTATAATATCTCTATCTTAATTTCTTATGAGGGAGTATGTCAATATGAAACCCAATCGTTTTATGGCCCTTGCCGGGCTCCTATGGTTAGCGCAGGCCGCGTGTTTTTCTGTTTTCGCGAGCCCCGTGTCAGAGGAGGAACTGACCGGTCGCAATCGGGCGCGTCGGGAGGCGCGGGCCGAGAGGAAAACCGAGGCGGAGCGGAAAGCCCCGCCGGAAACAACGCCTCCGGGCATAACGCCCGCCCGAAAGAGCCCGCCGGCGCTGCCCCCCCTTGAAAAAGCCGCGCCGAATACGGCGGCTTTGGCCGGAAAGGTCTACGAGCTCATCCTGCTCCATACGAACGACCATCACGGCGCGATACTTCCCAACAAAAAGCAGGGCGGCCTTGCGGAGCGGGCAACGCTGGTCAGGATAGCGCGGCGGATTTTCCCGCAGGTGCTGCTCGTGGACGCGGGCGACATAAACACCGGCCCCGCGCTCTCCAATATGTTTGACGCGGAACCGGACATCGCGGGGTACAACCTTATGGGCTACGACGCGGGCATACTGGGAAACCATGAGTTTGACGGGAATATGGGGAAACTGATGAACCAGTTCAGCCAGTTCAAATTCCCGATTATCACGTCCAACATCAGGAACGGCGAGGGGGAATATCTGGGGCTTCCCTACCTTATCAAGTCCTATGACGGCTTTACCGTGGGGATCTTCGGCATTACCACCCTCCGCACGAAAACCATCGCCACGCCGGATACGAGCCTCTCTTTCATACACGAGATTGACGCGGCCAAAGAAATCGTGGGGGCCCTGAGAAACCAGGCCGAGGTGGACGTTGTTATCGGCATAACCCACATGGGGGACATAAAAGAGGCCCCCGACCATATCACCTCCCTTGAGCTTGCGGCGGCGGTGCCGGGGATAGATATTATCGTGGACGGCCATTCCCATTCCTTCTTTGAGGCCGCGCGCAAACAGGGGGACACCTATATCGTGAGTGCCAACGAGTGGGGGAAGTATCTGGGCGCCGGACGCCTCACCGTGGCTGACCGGAAGCTGGTGAAGTTCGAGTGGCTGCCCGTGCCGGTGGGTCCGGACCCCGCGGTGGCCGAGGCCCTTGCCCCGTATATCGCAAAGGCCGACGAAAGCCTCAAAGAAGAGGTCGGCGAGGCGGTCGCGCCCTTTGTCTTCGGCGACAGGCTGCCGCGGAAACAGGAGACCCCCTTGGGGAACGCCGTCTGCGACGCGAATGTCTGGTATTTCAGGACCGTGTACAAGCAGGACATTGACTTTGCCTTTCACAACGGCGGCAATATGCGGGCGCCCCTTGACGCCGGCCCCATAACCCGCGAAGAGGTGCTGACGGTCCTTCCCTTTGAAAACTATCTCTATATCGTCTCCCTTAAGGGCGCGGACGTCATCGAGCTTTTCACCTTTATCGCGTCAATCCCCCAGGGCGCCGGCGGCTTTGCGCAGGTATCCAAGGAGGTGCGCTATACCATTGACTACAGCACGGGATCCGGCGCGCTCAAGGACCTGACCATCCGCGGGGAGCCGGTTGATCCTAACCGGACGTACCGGTTCAGCACCAACGACTACCTCCTGGGCGGCGGGGACGGATACAGGGTCCTCAAAAAGGCGGAGAACCCCTTTAACACCTCACTCCTGCTTTCCTATGTGTTTATCGAGTGGATTAAGGCGCACACGCCGCTAAACCCCGCAACCGACGGTCGCATCCATATTCCGTCTCCGCAGCCTCCGCAGCCTCCGGCTGTTCCATAAGCTTCCCGCTTTGCGCCTTTCAGCAGACGACGCTCGCGTTGCCGCGGTATCGGGAAGCCTATGGAAAAAGTCTTCCCGCTTTGCGCCTTTCAGCAGACGACGCTTGCTTTGCCGCGGTATCGGGAAGCCTATGGAAAAAGACTTCCCGCATCGCGGCTCAAAGCCGGTTGCGTCCGCTTAGAGGCGTGTGTCAGGAAAGCTTTAGGAGCGTCGCAAAGCGGGTTAGAAGAGGGGAAACGATTCAAAGCCGCTGTCTTTAAGGCGCGTTACAGTGCGGTCCGCATCCGGGCCCGGCGGAACTGTTACCACCCATAAAACGCCGTCTTCATGGGCGCGGCGGCTCACGGCGCTCTCAAAGCCCGCGGCGTTGAGGCGTTCGGCCATGGCCGCGGCATTCGCTTCCCTGCTGAACACGCCGGCTTGCAGCGCCACGGGCTTCCGC
>JAITHR010000039.1 GCA_031279895.1 Spirochaetaceae bacterium | reverse complement strand
CAGCCGCCGTCTCCGACGGTCTCATAAGCGTCATGTGTAGTGCGACAAAGCGGACGCTGACTGCGTAGAGGCGCGGCGCGGGAAGCCGTTTAAAACCGTCGGAGACGGGTCGGAGACGGTTGGCAAGGGAGGGGGGCGTGTGGTATGGTTTTTGGTAAAACAGAAAAGGAGCAGCGTAATGAACGGAATGGAAAAGATAAAAAAGATAAAAAAGAGCGGGAAGATACGCGGGGGCGCGCTCGCGCTTGCGGCGTGGATTCTTGCGGGGTGCGCCGCGTCCCCGCAAACCGCGTCGAAGGCGGAAGAACCCCGCGGGGAAACTTTCAGTTTTTACCTTATAAACGATACGTGGATGTGGGATTTCTACGAGGTGCGTATTGCCGCGCCGGAATCCGCGGACTGGGGGCCGAATGTTCTTGACGCCCCCCTTCCGGCAGGCGGGAAAGCGCTGCTCTCGGTATCCGCGTCCTTTGAGGGCGTTCCGGTAAACCTGATCGTGTACACCGAAGACGGGTACGGGCGGGTGCTGTACAACGCGGAGGCCCGTGAGGGCGGGGTCATTACGGTTGACGAGGAGAGCCTTGCGGATTTCTAGGCTGGCGGTGCGCGGTAGGACGCGAGGTACGGGGCAAGGAGTTCCCGCTTTTCTCCGGCGCGGCGCTCGTAAAACACCCCGCCCAGGGTAAAACACGCGAAGCCGCCGGCGACAACCGCCGGAATACAGGTTTCCCGCAGGTCCGCCTGTCCGCCGGAACCGAGCCGCTCCGCAAGGGCCGCCAGAAACCCGCCTGTGAAGTTATCCCCGCATCCGGTCGTGTCCCCCTGTCCCGCGCCTCCCGCAAGGGCCGCGGCGATACTTTGGGAAACCGGAAGCTCCGAAAGACCCAGGGGCGCGAAAAGCCCGCCGGCTGATGCCAGAAGCGCGGGCTTCGCGCCCCGCGTTACGACCACGGCGCCGGTTCCCCGCGAGAGAAACCACCGCGCCGCGTCTTCTGCCCGCGCAGCGCCCGCGGTTTTGAGCGCCTCGTCGGTATCGCAGAGCAGGGCGTCGATAAAAGGGTAGGCGTCGTCGCGGGCACCCAGTTTCCACTTGCGCCCGCCGGAATCGGAACGGTAATCATAGACCAGGTTCACCACCGTGGCCGCGCCGCGCTGCCGCGCCTTTCGCAAAAGGCCCGTAAGCCCGTCATGGAGGCGGGGAAGGAGGGCGGTGCCGCCGAACGCGGTGATACGGGCGTCAAAGAAGTCTTCCCCCAGCTCTTCCGGGGAGAGGAGGCTGGCGGATCCGGGGAGGTGGATGAAGGTGCGCTCCCCCTGGCCGTTTTCGTGGCGCCTGTCGGAAAGCACGTCGGTTCGGGCGGTGGATCCCGCTTTTATTGTCAGTTTCGTCCGCAGGGACGGGATACGCTCAAGACAGGCCGCCATACGCGAGGCGGCCTCGTCGGATCCCAGGGCGCCGTAAAACCGGACCGTGTGCCCCGACCCGTGCAGCATTTGGGCCGCGTGGATAAGGGACACCACCGAAGGCCCGCCCACCGTATAAGAGGCCGGGCCGCACCCCGCGGTAAGGTCCGCAAGGATGCGCGGGTAGTCCCGACCCGCGAAGGCTTCCAGGTCCTCGGAGAACACGAGGCTGCCGGGACGCAGGCCCCCGTCCCCGTCGCGACGGGACATAACCGCCGTAAACGCCGGTCCCGCGAAGTCCGCGCCGGCGTATAAGACGTCTAGGAGCGCGCACCCCGCGCCGTGGATTACCATTCAGAGCGTAACGCGGTGCACGTCCGGCGAGGTGAGGCTCTGAAACACCGCCTCGCCGCTATCCAGGGTGAACAGCATCATGGCCGGGCCCTTGTCCGTCCCGTACATCTCTTTGAGAAACGGCGCGGCCTCAAAGGCTTTGGCCCTCACTTCCGGCCTGCTGTCGAACACCGCTTTTCCCGAAAGCCGGATCCACGTCCTGGTTGTTTCGTCAGTGGCGCTTATCTCAAGGTTGGGGTTGGCGCTAAGCTGCTTGAAAGACGGTTTGTGGTCGTTGGTGGCAAAATACAGTTTCCCCTCGAACACCATGACAAAGCCGAAAGGCCGGACTTTTGGTTTGTCTCCCTCAACGGTGGCCAGATAAAAGGTTTTACCGGTTAAGAAAGACGCGACATCCTGAAAAGTACGCATAGGACTTATTTCTCCTCTTGTATTAAGGTATAGCGCACATCATAGAAACCCCCTCCCCCCTTGTCAACCGCCGGCGGCGGAGGCACAAAAACGTCCTGAGAAGCGCCCCAAAGCGGACGCCGACTGCTTACCGCGCCGCGCCGCGCCAAAACCACGCCGCCACGCGCCAAACCCATGCCGCCACGCGCCAGAACCCACGCCGCCACACGCTAGAACTACGACGACCCGCGCCAAAACCGCGACACGCCGCGCCAAAACCACGCCGCCACGCGCCAGAACCACAACGCATCGCGGCTCATGGCAGACGTTGCCCGCTTTGAGGCGTGATGCGGGACGCTTTTGAAACACCCTTCGGGTGCCGCAGGCGGCGGCGGTTTGACAAAGGGGGAAAGTTTTAATAGAATAAAATGACAAAGAAAAGGAATGCGGACATAAGGATATGTCAAACAACGAAATCGTTCAGGGATTTGATGATGAAAAAGACGAAAACCTGGTAATAACCCTTGAGAGG
>JAITHR010000230.1 GCA_031279895.1 Spirochaetaceae bacterium | reverse complement strand
TTTGAAACAGCCGGAGGCTGCCGCCTGAAAGGTGCGGAGGCTGTGGCGCACAACAACGCGACGCTTGCAAACCGTCGGAGACGGCGCGAAGCGTAGCCGCGCCTAAACAGCAGCCAGCCCCCTAACTGGACAAGGTGTTGCACCATTCGGAAACAACAGGCGGCCATGTTTGAAACAGCCGGAGGCTGCGGTTGAAGGGGAAGAGGGATCGTATTATAATGGGGAATAAGCTGGCGGATAGCCGGCACAAGCTCCGCGCCCTCGAAAAGCCCTGAGGCGCGGGGTAGCTGACAACAGAGGAGTTCGGGTTGGACCCGAAGGCGGGCTTTGCGGTTCCGGCGCGGGAGCCGTAAGAGACGCCGTAATTTCGTATGCAGTTTGATGATAATGCGCGTTACGCGGAGTCCCATGAGTGGGTTCGGAAAGACGGAGAGGTGTTCGTCGTGGGCATCTCGGATCACGCCCAGCACAGCCTTGGGGATATTGTTTTTGTTGACCTTCCCAAGGTAGGCGCGGTTTTCAAAGCAAAGGCCGCCTTCGCGGTGGTAGAATCGGTCAAAGCCGCGGCGGACATCTATCTCCCTGTGGCCGGGACCATAAGCGCGGTCAACGAGGAGCTGGCAGGCAATCCTGAAATTATCAACCGCGACTGCTACGGCGAAGGCTGGATCGTCCGCGTCTCTGACGGGAACGCCGCCGATATGGACGCCCTGCTTTCCGCCGAAGAGTACGAGAAAACTCTGGATACGGGGAACTGACGCGGTGCCGTATATTCCCGTAACCCCTTCCCAACGGGACGCGATGCTGGAGGCCCTGGGGCTTCCCTCACTCGAATCCCTTTTTACCGACATTCCCAAACCCCTCCGTTTCCCGGACATCGGGCTGGAACCGGGCGTAACCGAGCTTGAGGTCATGGCGGAGCTTGAGGCCCTTGCCGCGTCCGATACCAACGCGGACCTGCGCCCCTGGTTTCTCGGCGCCGGCCTCTACGACCACTTCATTCCCGCGGCGGTGGGGTCCCTTTCGGGACGGTCGGAGTTCGTTACGGCCTATACCCCCTATCAAAGCGAGGTAAGCCAGGGCACCCTCCAGTCCATCTTCGAGTACCAAAGCATGATCGCCGAACTTTTCGGTATGGAGGTGGTGAACGCGGGACACTATGACGGCGCCTCGGCGCTGGCCGAAGGGGTCCTGCTGGCGCTGAAACAGGCGGGGGACGCGAGGCGGCGGGTACTGGTTCCCGAGGGCCTCCACCCAGAGTATCGGGCGGTGCTGGAAACCTACCTTTCAGCTTCAGGCGCCGTAATCGAAACCTACGGCGATACGCCTGATGATCGAATCATCCCGCCGGATCTGGCGTGTTTTGTCGCCGCCTATCCCGATTTCTTCGGCTTTATTCCCGACCTCTCCGGCATAGCCGGCGCGGTTCATAAGGCGGGCGCCCTGTTTCTCGTACACGCGGACCCTGTTATGCTGGGGCTCTTCAAAAGCCCCGGAGCCTACGGCGCGGACATCGTGAGCGCCGAGGGCCAGAGTTTGGGGAACGACCTTAACTTCGGGGGTCCCGGGCTGGGGATTATGGCGGTTACACAGGAGCTTATGCGCCGGATACCGGGGCGGATTGCGGGCGCGGCGAAAGACCGCGAGGGCCGGCGGGGATTCGTGCTTACCCTTTCGGCGCGGGAACAGCACATCCGGCGGGAAAAGGCGGTCTCCAATATCTGTTCCAATCAGGGGCTTGCCATGTTGCGGGCGTGTATATACCTCGCGCTTATGGGAAAGGCCGGCCTGCGCCGCGTGGCGGAGCTGTGCTGGCACAAAAGCCACTACGCGGCGTCCCGCATCGCGGACATCGGGGGCTTTGCCGTGCGCCCCGGGCTGTTCTTCAAGGAATTCGTGGTGAAACTGCCGGCGGACTATGACGAGCGCCGGTTCCCGTACCTTGTCCCGGGCTTCCCCCTGTCCCGCTATTTCCCCGAAAGGAAACGGGAACTCCTTATCTGTATCACTGAAAAACATTCACGCACCGATATTGACGCCTTAATCGAGGCGCTCAAAAAGGCATATACCCTATGAACCATGAAAACTCCCTTACCGATACCCCGCTCCTCTACGAACAAAGCGTTGAGGGCCGCCAGGGGGTACGGCTTCCGAATCTTGACGTTGACGAAACCCCCCTTCCCCCGAATATGACGCGGGAGACCCTCCGCCTTCCCGAACTTGACGAGCTTACGGTGGTGCGCCATTTTACCCGCCTCTCGGAAAAGAACTTCTCTGTTGACCGCCAGTTCTACCCGCTCGGTTCCTGCACCATGAAGTATAATCCGAAAATTAACGAGGATGCCGCCGGCCTTGCCGGTTTCCGCCGCGCCCACCCCTTGCTGGACGCGGGGAGGAATCAGGGCGCCCTGGGCCTTCTCTATAAACTCCAGGAGTGCCTCAAGGCGGTTACCGGCTTTGCCGCGTTTTCCCTCCAGTGCGCCGCCGGCGCCCAGGGGGAGCTTGCGGGCGCGCTTATGATACGGCGCTACCACCGCGACCGCAAAGACTCTGGCCGCACCCGTATGCTCGTGCCGGATTCGGCGCACGGCACCAATCCGGCCACCTGTACCATGGCCGGCTTCAGCGCCGAAACCGTTCCCTCTGACAGCGCGGGCGCGGTGGATCTGGGGGCCCTCAAAGCAGCCTGCGCCGGTGAGAAACGCGCCACCCTCGCGGGCCTTATGATTACCAATCCGGGTACGCTGGGCCTCTTCGAGCCGCATATCGAAGAGATTATTCGGACCGTGCATGATGCCGGCGGGCTTGTGTACGGCGACGGCGCCAACCTCAACGCGCTCATGGGCATTATTAAACCCGCGGACCTGGGCTTTGACGTGATGCACGTCAACCTGCACAAAACGTTTTCCACCCCCCACGGCGGCGGCGGCCCGGGAGCCGGCGCCCTGGGAGCCGGCGCGACTCTCAAGGACTACCTGCCGGGCCCCGTCGCGGTTTACGATGGCGCGTCCTACGATCTTGCCGCGCCCGCCGCCTCCATAGGCCGGCTTAAACCCTTTAACGGCAACTTCAGCGTGCTGGTACGCGCCTATACCTACCTGCGCATCCTGGGGCCGGAGGGCGTCCGCCGCGCATCAGAGTACGCGGTACTGAACGCGAACTACCTCCGCCATCTTGTCCGGGACGATTTCCCCTCGGCCTTCGGCGCGGACCGGCGCTGTATGCACGAGTTTGTCGCGTCCCCCTGTTTGGGAAACGGCGTTACCGCGATGGACATTGCCAAACGGCTCATTGACTACGGCTTCCACCCGCCTACCGTGTACTTCCCGCTCATTGTAAAAGAAGCGTTCATGGTGGAGCCGACTGAAACCGAGTCCAAGGAAACGCTCGAAGCCTTTGCCGCCGCGCTCAAGGCAATAGCCGCCGAAGCCCGCGCCGAGCCGGAACTTCTTAAAACCGCGCCGCACCATACGCCGGTAGGCCGTCTCGACGAAACCGCCGCGGCGCGTAAGCCCGTCCTGCGCGCCTGAGACGCGCCCCGTAACTGTTGCATGAAAACGCGGACCCACAGAGACGGGGACGGCGGCCTTGGGGTGGAGGATTTCGCGGTGCTTGACCTGTGCCGGAGCGAGCGTACCGGCTATCCCGAAGTGGTGTACTGCGCCGGCAAGACGGTCGAGCAGGCCGAGGCCATTATAACCCGAATGCGCGGCGCGGGACTGCCGGTACTCGGTACGCGGGCGGATCCGGTTCTTGCCGACCGCGTGGGATCGCGCTTTCCCGAAGCGGAGTACGACGAGCTTGCCCGCACCCTGACCATAGGCGGCGTGTGCGCCAAGGACGAGCGGCAGGGGCTTGTGGCGGTGGTCGCGGCAGGCACGTCTGACCTGGGGGCGGCGCGGGAGGCGGCGCGGACCGCCGAGTTCTTCGGAAGCGCGGTGGATCTTATAAGCGACGTGGGCGTGGCGGGCATCCACCGGCTTTTCGCCCGCCTCGACCGGATTAAAAAGGCCCGCGTGGTGGTGGCGGTTGCGGGCATGGAAGGCGCGCTGGCCGGCGTTATCGCGGGGCTGGTGCCGGCGCCGGTTATCGCCCTCCCGACCAGCGTGGGCTACGGCGCCGCGTTCGGCGGGATCTCCGCCCTGCTGGGTATGCTGACCTCCTGCGCCCCGGGCATATCGGTCGTGAACATCGACAACGGCTTCGGCGCGGGCTACCAGGCCAATCTGATAAACAAATTAGCCTCCCCGTCTCCGACGGCTTCATAAGCCCGCCGGCGGCGGGTGGCACAAAAGCGTCCTGATACGCGCTCGTCCGCCAGTCGGTCAGCTGACAGTCGTTGTTCGGGGCGGAGTGCGTCTCACGCTACCGTGGGGTCTGGGGAGGCTGGCCTCCCCAGCCGCCGGAGGGCTTATGGAACCGTCGGAGACGGGCCGCGCCTAAGCAGCAAACAGTGAAGTAACCGGGCGGGGTGTTGCACCGCTTTGAAACAACAGGCGGCCATGCTGAAACAGCCGGAGGCTGCGGAGACGGGCCGGAGGCTGATAGAATGATACTATTTGTTGATTTTGAAAACACTCAAAAGATTGATCCCTCTTTCATAACCAAAAAAACAAAAGTAATTGTTATGGTGGGTTTAGGTGGAGAGACGAACGCGGTGAAATTGGCAGAACAAATATTTAAGAACATTTCATCACTGGAGTTAATAAAGGTAGATGGTCAGGGGAAAAAAAATGCGTTGGATTTTTTTATCACGTTTTATCTGGGCCGCTATTTTGACCATATAAAAGAAAGAGAAATAATTATTTGTTCAAACGACGGCGGCTATGATCCGTTAATAAACCATTTAAACGGTAATGGTATATCTATTAGAAGAGAAGGTTCAAATGAAAACAATGGAGTTAAAACAAAAAAACAGATACAGCAAGAGACCCCAAAAGAAAAACCGAAAAAGGAGACAAACGATACTACCGATGACAGTCAAAAAATAATTGCGTATTTGAAAAATCAAAAGAAGAACAGACCAAAAACGAGAGTGAAACTTGAAAATTATCTGTATACTCATTTTTCTGGAAAAATATCGAAGGAAACTATTGAGGAAACTATTAAAAAGGCAATTGAATTGATGATAAAAAATAAAGATATAACGGTTACTGATACTAAAATAGAGTATAAGATATAACAGCGCCGCAGCCTCCGCCGTCTCCGACGGTTTCATAAGCGTCCTGATACCGCGGCAAAGTAGACAGCGCCCGCTTAGGGGCGCAAGGCATGACGCTTCGGCACCACACCGCCCCGTTTTGACACCACAACCCCTCGCTTCAGCACCACGCCGCCCCGTTTTGACAACACGCGCCCGCGCCGTAGAGGTGCGCGGATATGCGACGGAGGTGCGCACCTTTGCCCCGCGGGTGCAAGCCCGCGTGTTGGCAGGACGTCCTTCCGTGGCGCTAGGACGGAATTCCGTGACGGCAGGACGTGTTTCCGTGACGGTCTTACGGAATTCTGTCGCGGAAAATCGGAATTCTGTGACGGAAATACAGGTGTATAATGCCGGCACGAGGGGCGGAATCCTGTGGATACGGCATAGTAAGTATAGATTAGTAAATGAATTACCGTCTTCGACGGTTTCAAAAGCTTCCTGCGAAGCGCGGCAAAGCCGGCGGAGACGGCGCGAAGCGTAAGTCGCGCCTAAGCAGCAAACAGTGAAGTAACCGGGCGGGGTGTTGCACCATTCGGAAACAACAGTGCTGGAACCGGCGGAGACGGCGCGAAGCGTAGCCGCGCCTTGGCAGTAGCAAGTCCCCTAACCGGACACGGTGTTGCACTATTCGGAAACAACACGCGGCCATGCTGAAACAGCCGGAGGCTGTGCCACCCGCCGCCGGCGGGCGGTAGCAATCATTTTGAAAAGGGTATATACTTTTCAATATGGGCGGGTTGCAGGAAGAAACGGCGTTGGACAGGGCGCTCGAAAGGATGATTCTTTCCCCTTCGGGCTGGCGGGGAGTGTTTGCCGAATATGCGGAAAGCCGGTCTCCTTCTATCGGGGCCGCGTACCGCGTGATAGCGGCGGGCGGGGCAAAGGTCTTTGCCGATTACCTTAGGGCGCGGCAGGCTTCTCCCGCGGCGCCGGTTACGGTTATTCTCGGCACGGACACCCGTCCCACCGGATCCGCCGTCGCGGACGTGATGATACGCGCCTTTGCGGGGAGCGGCGCCGAGACGCGGTTTGCGGGCGTTGCCGCGGCGCCGGAGATTATGGCCTACGCCCGTGAAGCGGGCGCTCGCGGCGCGGCCCAGGGGTTCGCGTACATCTCCGCGAGCCATAACCCTATCGGCCATAACGGGCTTAAGTTCGGCCTTGTTGACGGCGGCGTGCTGTGCGCGGAAGAGGCCGCGGCGCTGATTGCCGGTTTCCGCGCTTTTATGGCGCTGCCGGACCGGATGGAAAGCGCCGAAGATTTGATGTGTCGCGCCGGAAGGCAGCGCGTTGCCCGCGTCTACGACTCTTCCCCGCAGGTGAAGGCGGAAGCCCTTGCCGCGTACCGCGCCTTTGCCCGGGAAGTAAGCCTTGGCCCGTGCGCGGAAGACGCGGTTGTCCGCGGGCTTCGGGAAAATCCCGTGGGTATTGTCGTGGATTTCAACGGGTCCGCGAGAGCGGCGTCCATTGACAAAGCGTTCTTCGCGGATCTGGGTATACCCTGCCGCGCCGTACACGACACCCCCGGGGACATTGCCCACCGCATCGTGCCGGAAGGGGAGGCCCTTGACCCCTGCTGCGCTTTCCTTGCGGAGATCCATCGGGAACACCCTGAGTTTGTGCTGGGGTACGTGCCGGACTGCGACGGGGACCGGGGCAATCTGGTTATCTGGGATGACAGGCGCGGGGAAGCGCGGCGGCTTGAGGCGCAGGAGGCGTTCGCCCTTTCCTGCGTGGGGGAGCTCGCGCATCTGGCGTGGACCGGGGAAACCGCCCCCTTGTCCGGCGGAGACCGGCTTTCCAAAACGGCGGTGGCGGTCAACGACCCGACGTCCCTGCGTATCGACCGTATCGCCCGAGCCTTCGGCGCGTCGGTGTTCCGCGCCGAAGTGGGGGAGGCCAATGTGGTGGCGCTGGCGCGGCGCCTCCGCGAACGGGACGGGTATACGGTGCGTATTCTTGGCGAAGGGTCCGCAGGCGGCAGCATTACCCACCCCTCGTCGGTTCGGGATCCGCTCGCTACCGTAACGGCCCTGGTAAAGCTTCTTGTTATACGAACGGAAGGCGGTGCGCGGGGCTTTTTCGACTGGTGGCGCTCTCTTTCCGGCGCTCCGGCGACGCGGGATTTTTCCCTTGCCGACATACTGCAATCCCTCCCCGCGTTTGTTACCACCGGTTCCTACGCCGAAGAAGCGGCGCTCGCGGTTTCGTCTTCGGACCACGGGGCGCTCAAGGACCGGTACGAGAAGATATTCCGGCGGGAATGGGAGGTGGAAAAGGACGGCCTTAAAAGGCGTTACGGGATAAGCGGCTGGGAGGCGGCCTCTTATCAGGGGACGGAAGAGAAACGGGGGATTACCCGTTTCGGAGCGGCTGGTAAGGGCGGGCTTAAGATCACCTTTACCAATCATGCAGGTAATCAGATCGCGTGGATATGGATGCGCGGTTCCGGCACGGAGCCGGTGTTTCGGGTTATGGCCGACGCGGAAGGCCCGGACACGGGTCTTGAGCGGTATCTTATCGCGTGGCAAAGGCGGATGGTTACCGAAGCGGACGCATAACGCACGGCGCGTTATGTTTATAAAGGTAAGGAAAACAGCATGGGTATACGGGGAGAACTATTCTCAACACAGGTTCAGTTACCGAACAGAACCTATTTTTTTAACGTGAAAGAAAACCGCATGGGCGATCTCTATCTTAACGTTGTGGAGAGCAAGGGGCGGGAAAACGGCAATTTCGAGCGCCAGTCGGTGATTGTCTTTGCGGAGGACCTGGCCGAGTTTCTTGCGGGGTTTGACGAATCCCTTAAAGTGATGGAGCAGTACGGCAGAAAACAGAACAAATCCGCCGCGCTGCGTAAGGAAAAGGAAAAAGGAAAGGAACATACCGAGATGCCGGAAGGCGCTTCCCCAAAGAAGCCCCGTCAGATTAGAGCCGTGAGACGGGAGTATTAAAAGAAAAGCATGAGGCGGGCGCGAATTCCGCCTGCCCTTTCAGGGCTGGAGACGACTGGTCTCAATACAGCAGCGCAGGGCGGAAACTCCCGCGGATTGTATCCGCGACACCGGTATATTCTTCGCGCCCGCGTGTTTTACCACTTCCCGCTGGGCGCTGTGGGAGACCTTGCCGGTACATAAAATCAGCATATCCGCGGATCCGAGCTTTTTCTCAATACTCCGCTCCTGGCCGTTAAACACCTTCAAATCAACCCCAAGGGATTTTGCCGTTTCAATATATTCTCTCTGTAGACGGTCCATACCGCCAACCAATACCGCGCACATACACGCTCCTTGAGTACATTTATGGTTATATAAATCGAACCGCTTAGTTATTTTATACTAACAAGGTAAACAATACTAAAAATCGCCGGCGCAGTCAACCGCGCTTCCGGTTATTTATGGGGGAAAAATAACTTGACATGAAAATCAATATGTAGCTATCATATTTTAAATCTAATAGAAACGGAGAGCAATTATGAAAAAATTGGCAGTAAAGGACAGTAGCGCGTGTATGAACTGTCTTACCTGCGAGCTGGCGTGTGCGGGCGCTTTTTACAAAAAAGAAAGCCCTTTCATCCAGAATCTTACCTGCCTACACGTAACGCAAAAAGACGGAAAACTCAAAATCGTTACCTGCGCCCAGTGTGGAAAGTGTGCCAAGACTTGTGAAGCGGGAGCAATTACCCAGAACAAGGCGGGGGTGTACACCATTGCCAAGGATAAGTGTCAAAACTGTGGTAAATGTGTGGAAATCTGTCCGTTTCACGTCATGGTACAGGCAAAGGACAGCGCGGCGCCTACCAAGTGTATTTCCTGCGGCATCTGCGTAAAAGCCTGCCCGCAAGACGTGCTGTTCATCAAAACCGACGAAGCCAAGGCAAGCTGACACCCC
>JAITHR010000189.1 GCA_031279895.1 Spirochaetaceae bacterium | reverse complement strand
CCCCACCTGTCGGTCTATGATAATATCGCCTTTCCCATGCGCGGGAAGCGGTACTATAAAGACGAATCCCATATCAAACAAGCGGTGGAGCGGGTGGTTAAGATGATGAAAATCGACGGTCTGTATGAACGGAAGCCAAGCCAGCTTTCCAACGGCCAGCGCCAGCGGGTGGCGATTGGCCGGTGTCTGGTTCGGGAGCCGGCGGTGTTTCTTATGGACGAGCCTCTGGCGCACCTTGACGCGAAACTGCGCCATTTCATGCGGGGGGAACTCAAGGAGATGCAGAGCGCCTTTAATACCACGACCATCTATGTTACCCATGATTTTATGGAAGCCATGTCCCTGGCAGACCGTATCGCGGTAATGAACAACGGGAAGATAGAACAGCTTGGGACTTCAATGGAGATGTATTACACGCCGGTTAATGAATTCGTGGCCCGCCTCTTTGGAGAGCCGGAAATCAATATCTTTCCCGCACGGTTAGACTCCGCAGGCGGGCGTCTTACCCTTCGCGTGCTGGATCAAAACACGCCGCTCGCGCCGGAGGCGGACGTGGCGGAGACCCTCAAAGCGGAACAGATCGATCAGGTGGATTTGGGGATTCGCGGCATTGATATTGCGTTCAGTTTCACCGCCCAAGAGGAGGAAGGCTGGATTAAAGGCACGGTATACGCCTATGAACCGATTGGAAACAAGGTCATTATGACGGTGGACGTAAACGGAACGCAGATACGGATTTCCGCGCCGAACAACACCGACGCGGATCTTGATCAAACGGTATCTATCAAATGCAACATGAAGAACGCCCTGTATTTCAACAGCGCGACCCAACGGTTTATCACCAGAAGCGATATACCCGACAGCCCTTGGAAAAGGAGATAGCGGTGGCTCAGATAACCCTCAAAAACGTTTATAAACGATATGACAACACGGAGAAAAAACTTTTCGGCAGAAAGAAAGCGGAGAACGCGTTTGCCGTGAACAACCTGTCTTTTACCTGTAAAGATCGCTCGTTTATCGGTATCCTGGGGCCTTCGGGGTGCGGCAAATCAACCACGCTCAGGATGATAGCCGGCTTGGAGAAAATAACCGCGGGAGATATGTTTATCGACGAGGTGCGTATCAACGATCTTTTGCCCAAAGACCGCAATATCGGCCTTGCCTTTGAAGACTATGCCCTCTATCCCCCGCTCACGATCTATGACAATCTGGCTTTTAACCTCAAGGCGAAAAATATGCCCCCCCCTGAAATCAAGAAAGCCATTGATAAGGTTGCGCCGCTCCTGAAGGTGGACGAGCTTTTACCCATGAAGCCCAGCGCGCTTTCGGGAGGGCAGAAACAGCGGGTTAATATCGCCAGAGCCATTGTCCGGCAGCCCGGTCTTTTGCTCTTGGACGAGCCTTTAAGCCATCTGGACGGCAAAATGCGCCAGACCTTGCGCCAGGAAATCAAGCGTATGCACCGGGAAATCGAATGTACCACCATCATCGTTACCCATGATCAGATTGAGGCCATGTCCCTGGCTGATGTTATTATTATTATGAAGGACGGGGAGTTACAGCAGATGGGTTCCCCGCTGGAAGTATACGATAAGCCGGTCAACGAGTTTGTGGCAGGGTTTATCGGGGAGCCGCCTATGAACCTTATCCCGTCGGTGATCGCCAAAACCGAAAACGGCTTTTTATTCACCTTCAAGGGGAGCGACTTGCAGGTGCAGGTTCCCGAACGCTATAACGAATTGGTTTCAGACGCTATGACCGTTACCCTTGGGGTGCGCCCCATGGATGTGCTTATCACCGATAAGCACACCAGTACGCCGGCGCAGGTAGCGGTCTATGAGAACTTCGGCGACGAGCGGCGGGTCGGCGTCCGAGTCGGGGGAGACCTCTTGAATATCACCACCACCGAAGACGTGTTCTATACCAAAGGCGATACTATCCACCTTGATTTTAACTCGGAAAAAACGCATTTATTTGATCCGAAAACGGGTCTTACCATCCTAAAATAAAAAAAGAAAAAATGAGAAGAGGAGATTGATTGTATGAGTAATTATCCAAAAACTATGAAAGCGCTCGTGGCCTACAGCAAAACCGATTACCGGTATGAAGCGGCGTATCCCTCCCCCGAATGCGGGGAGGATGATATTATCATCAAAGTCGAGGGGTGCGGTATCTGCGCCGGAGACTTGAAATGCCAGCATGGAGCGGCCATGTTTTGGGGTGACGATATCCAGCCCGCATGGGTGAAATCTCCCTTTATTCCGGGGCATGAGTTTTTAGGAACCGTCGTCGCAACGGGCAAGAACGTCAAAGGATACGTCCTGGGAGACCGGATTACCGCTGACCAGATTGTACCGTGCGGGGAATGCCGGTTCTGTAAAAGCGGCAGATACTGGATGTGTCAGCCGCATAACATTCTGGGTTTCCAAGGGCAAAACAACGGCGGCATGGCCGAATACGTGCGCTATTCCAAAAACGCGGTTCTCCACCGCGTACCCAAAGATTTATCCTTGGAAAAAGCCCTGCTCATCGAGCCCTATGCCTGCTCCAAACACGCGGTCGATCGGGCAAATATACAGTGCGACGATACGGTAGTCATATCCGGCGCCGGCTCCCTCGGACTTGGCATGATAACCTACGGGGCGCTCAAAAACCCCAAAGCGCTCGTTTCCCTTGATATGGCGGACGAGCGGCTGGCAAAGGCGAAAGAGTTCGGCGCTACCCACGCCTTTAATCCCGCGAAAACAGACGTCGCCGCGGAAATTATGAAGATGACCGACGGCTACGGATGCGACGTTTACATCGAGGCCACAGGCCATCCCTCAAGCGTTATTCAGGGCCTAAGCATTATAAGAAAGCTCGGAACCTTCGTGGAGTTCAGCGTGTTTGCCGCGCCCACCACCGTTGACTGGTCAATTATCGGCGACCGCAAAGAACTCGACGTGCTCGGTTCCCATCTGAGCCCCTACTGTTTCCCCTTTGTCATCGACAACATTGCCAAGGGAACCCTTAAAACACAAGGCATGATACAAAATATGTTCAAACTGGAAGAATGGGAAAAAGCTTTTGACTACGCCACCGGCAAACACGGCGATTTTAAGGTCGCCATCATTCCTTAACCGTCCCTACCCGTTGAGCGCGTGCGGAATCCCGTCTGAACCGTCGGTATCTCCGGTTGTTTCAGACGGGTTTTTCTCTCATCACCGCGCCCCCTCTTTGTAACAGCGCCTATGGCTTTACAAGGGGGGTATAGTATATAAAAATAAGTACATAAGAAAACAAAACATACACAAACAGTGAGGTGTTCTATGCAGCGTATTTTAAACAATCCCGACAATATCGTTGACGAGATGGTACAGGGCTTTCTCAAGGTTCACCGCGATATAGTCGCGCCTACGAGCAATCCGCGGGTGATTAAACGGCTCGATATGCCTGTCGACAAGGTCGGCGTGGTAACCGGCGGCGGGAGCGGACACAAGCCCGCGTTCATCGGCTATATCGGGAAAAACCTCTGCGACGCGGCGGCAATAGGAGAAATCTGCTCCTCCCCCACTGCGGCGGCGTTTCTTGACGCCTTCAGAGCCGCCAATCAGGGGCGCGGGGTTGCCTGTTTGTACGGCAACTACTCCGGGGACAACATGAACGTGAAAATGGCGGTCAAGATGGCCAAGAAAGAGGGCATTGAGGTGAAAACGGTGGTGGCTAACGACGACGCGGCATCGGCTCCGAAGGATCAGACGGACAGGCGGCGCGGCGTGGCCGGCGAGGTGTTTATGTGGAAGGCCGGCGGCGCCAAGGCCGCCGCGGGCGCGTCGCTGGACGAGGTGGTTGCGGCGGCGCAGAAAGCCATTGACCATACCCGCAGTGTGGGCATCGGGCTTACTCCCTGCACCCTGCCGGCGGTGGGGCATCCGAATTTCGCGATAAAAGACGGAACCATGGAAGTGGGCATAGGCCACCACGGGGAGCCGGGCATTGAGGTCTGCGGCCTTGAGAGCGCGTCCGAGATGGCCAAACGCATGGTTAATGTGGTGCTGCCGGATTATCCCTTTACCGCGGGAGACAGGGTGGCGGTGCTGGTCTCCGGCCTTGGGGCCACGCCGGTTATGGAGCTGTACGTGCTTTACGATGAAATCCACCGGCTCATAACCGAGAAGGGCATTACCGTTCACCGCGGCTACGCGGGCAATTACTTTACGTCCCTTGAGATGATGGGCGCGACGCTGACGGTGATGAAACTCGATGATGAATTGGCCGCGCTGGTGGACGCGCCCTGTTACAGCATGGGTTTGAAACAGGCATAGTACGGCCTACCGTATACGATGGAGAAAAGAGAAATGGAGGAAAGAGAAAGCGTGAAAAACAGAGACGGCAAGAAAGTCCTCTTGCAAATGGTGAGCGCCATTCAGGAAAACAAGGGGTATTTAAGCGAGGTTGACGGTCTTATTGGAGACGGCGATCACGGCATGAACATGAATAAGGGCTTCACGCTCTTTGGGGAGCGGATAAAAGAGCGGGATATATCCTTTACCGACGGGCTTAACGAGTTAGGGTCCCTGCTCTTTAACGAGATAGGAGGTTCGATGGGTCCGATTTACGGCGCGGTGTTTACCGGCATGGCGGAGGCCGGCGACGGGCTTGACGAGATTGACGGCGCGGGTTTTGCGGCCATGCTTGACCGGGGCATCCGCGAGCTTGGCGACATTGTTGACGCGAAGGTCGGGGACAAAACCCTTGTCGATACCCTTGCCCCTGCAAGAGACGCGCTTAACGGCGCGCTTGCGAAGGGCGCGGGCTTTGTCGAGGCGCTGGGGGCCATGAAAGCCGGCGCCGCCGCGGGGCGGGATGCCACCAAAGACATGGCAGCCAAATTTGGCCGCTCAAGCCGGTTGGGTGAGCGTTCACGGGGCGTACTCGATGCGGGCGCGGTGTCCTGCTGTATTATTTTGACCGCCATGGCGGACGGCTTGGCCCACGAGTCGGCCTGAAAGGGGAAATCCATGACTTCCATGACTATTGTAATCGGCGCGGATAACGCCGCGGTTTCCATGAAAGCGTTTTTAACCGCGTTTCTCAAAGACAGCGGGTTTACGGTGGAGGATATAGGGGTCGAAAGTCCGAATGATCCCACGAATTATCCGACGATAGCCAAGCGGGTCTGCGACGCTCTAAGCGCGAGCGGCTTTACCAAGCGGGGCATACTGGTATGCGGAACCGGTATCGGTATGTGCATCTCGGCCAATAAATGCCGGGGTATTCGTGCCGCTGTGTGCCACGACAATTATTCCGCCGAGCGTTCCGTTCTCAGCAATAATGCCAACGTGCTTTGTATGGGGGAGCGGGTGATAGGCCGGGAGCTTGCAAAGAAAATCGTAAGCGAGTGGATACGCCTTGAATTCAAGGACGGCCCCTCCACACCCAAAATAAACGAAATCATCGCCCTCGAACAGCCTCCGGCTGTTTAAACATGGCCGCAGCCTCCGGCTGTTCCAGCATGGCCGCCTGTTGTTTCCGAACGGCGCAACACCCTGTCCGTTTACTTCGCTGGTTGCTGTTGAGGCGCGGCTACGCTCTCGCGCAACGGCGGGCGGTTTGCAAGCGGTGCGTTGTTGTGCGTGGCAGCCTCCGGCTGTTTAAACATGGCCGCCTGTTGTTTCCAAGCGGTGCAACACCCTGTCCGCCGGCGGCGCCGGAGGCACAGCAGGGCCGCCTGTTGTTTCCGAGTAGTGCAACACCGTGTCCGCCGGCGGCGCCGGAGGCACAGCAGGGCCGCCTGTTGTTTCCAAGTAGTGCAACACCCTGTCCGTTTACTTCGCTGGTTGCTGTTGAGGCGCGGCTACGCTCTCGCGCAACGGCGGGCGGTTTGGAAGCCGTGCGTTGTTGTGCGCGGTAAGCGGCTTGTCGTTGTTTGCCGCGCTTCGCAGGAAGCTTATGGAACCGTCGGAGACGGCGTTGTTCGGGGCGCGGCGCCGCGCAAAAAGAAAGGCGCGGTTCCCCCG
>JAITHR010000169.1 GCA_031279895.1 Spirochaetaceae bacterium | reverse complement strand
ACCGGGTCCTGCGGCGAAAGGCCCGCCTCGTCAGCCGCCGAACCGCGTATCACCTTTTTTACGAGGTATGACGAGAAAAAAGAGCGTTCCTTTGAGGAGGCGAGGATAAGGCCGAACAGCGGCGCGGCCATGCGCTCCCGACTGTCTTTTTTCGCGGCCTCGGCCAGGGGCATATCAGGCCGCGGCGCGGACATAATGACCCGCCGGATGCCGTCGGAGGTCTCAAGCGCCACAAGTTCCCCGGGACGATGGGAAAACAGACGATCCTGCATCGCCGCTATTAACGCGCCCTGTGCCGCGCCCACGGTCTCGTGATTGAGGCGCGTTATGAACACGCCCTCTTTAACCTGATGTTCCTGCGCCGGGGTAAACGGCGCCACATAGAGAATCTCCGCACCGGAGACCGTCTCGTTTACGGTCAGGCCGAGCCACGGGCGCCGGGCCGGGCCTCCCCGTATCATCGCGGGAAGCGCCGCGGCAAGACGCTCCGCGGGAACCGCGAAATTAAGCCCCTGATAGTGGGTGGCGCCTGCAAACGCGATGCCTATCAAGCGCCCCTCCCTATCCACCACAGGCCCGCCGGAGTTCCCGTGGTTCACTGCCGCGTCTATCTGAATAACGTCCCCTATCTGAAGAAGGCGCCGCCCCAAAGCGGACACGATCCCCTGGGTTACGGTTTTCTCAAGACCCCCCGGTGATCCTATGGCGTATACCGTGTCTCCCACGCGGGGAATAATCCGGTCCGCCACGGAGAACACGTACTCGGCTTTGAGATCCGCCTTGATAAGGGCCAGGTCCATAGCCTTGTCCCATCCTATAACCTTGGCCGGTATCCGGGGGCTGGCGGAATCCCCCATGCGGACGTACATTTTGGAGTATCCCTCATAGGAGGTGTCAACCTCGCTGGAGATAACATGATAATTGGTTATAAGAAGCCCGGCGGCGTCCACAAAAAAGGCGGAACCCAGCACCCGGTCCGGCATCCCCTGCCCCCGCTCGACCCGTATGCCCCTATCAACCAATACGGTGGCCACCCCCTTAATCATCTCCGCCGCCGTGTCGTTTCCCCGGGCGTATCGGCGGAGTTCTTCGTCGATAGGGCCGCCCTGTTCCTCGGCGATGGCAAAAAAGAACGCCGCAGTACGCCGCTGCCTCACCGCAGCCGCCTTATCAAGAAAAAGCAGGGCGTCCTCAAAGGAAAGCGGGGATAACTCGTGCGCCCGTACCGCCGCAAGAAACGCGCCCAGGTCGTTTCCCTCGGACAGTTTCTGTTTCGCGTCGGCAAGCACGAAGTCCGGTTCTTCCGCGCTGTTCTCCACGGCTATCCCCAGACTGGAAAGGGAGCGGGCAAGGGACGCCGCGTCATCCCAGCGCCGCTCTTCCACGGCCAGGGCCTGCGCGGTTTTAAGACGGGAGACCGCTTCTTCTCTGAGGTCGGAAAGGCTTTCCGGCGCGTAGCGGGATTCGTAGATTCCGATAAGGTGTATGGCCCTTACCGGATCGTCCGCCACGGAGCGGCGTATGTCCTCCAGCCGCAATTCAACGGCGGACTTCGGGGGGACGAGGCGTTTTTCTTTGTCTTCTATCGATAAACATGACAAACAACACGATACACAGACGGTCAGGACCGCCGCCGGCATGAGTGCCGGACACAAACATTTTTGACGCGCCATGCGTTTAATCCCCTGCCGTCTAAACCTAGCGCTTGGTCGCATATCTGATTTGATCGGAAAATTCCCGCACGCCGTCTCGGTCCATATCCCAAAAGCGTACCACGGTATAGGAACTGAAATCACCGGAACCTTCGTTGGTATATATATAACGCTCTGCGTATTCAAAAATACCGTCTTCATCCCAATCGCTTTCGGAAAATGCGATGATACCCGCGCTCTTTAAAAGGAAATCATCCGCCGCAGGCGCCCCGCCGCTTCGCTTCGGTTCCCGAAAGGCGCGCGCGGTTTCCAAATAGCCGTTCCCGTCAAGGTCAACCCGCTGGGAAACGGGCGCGCCCTGGTGGAAAAGCGTTTCCGAAACCAGGCGTCCGCGCAAAAACTCCCGCGCTTTTTGGGGAACCCCGCCGGCAAGCTCGATCCGTTCAACCCCGCCCCGAAATTCCCCGCTGGGCCTTTCAATCATAATCGAAGAAGACGCCAGCGTCTGCCGCGGGATTCCCGTTACGAGACGGTTGCGTTCCGGGTACAGAATCCCGCCGCTCTCCAGCCTTTTGAAATACAGGGGGAAAAAAGAGAAATCAAAGGGCTTCGGCGTATAGACGACGCCGTTCAGTTTTGTTTCCAGCACCGCGGGATACTGTTCCCATTGCACGTCCGCCATAATCCGTTCCGCCTGGGAAACCGGCGGATACGCGGCGGTTCGGCGGGTTCTCACCCCGTCCGTGTCCGGCGAAGAGACGGATACCATTCTGACCGGAACGCCGGCCTCAAAGAAAACGGTCCATTCCGGAAGCCCGTCCTGATCCCGATCGTAAACGTATTGCGTGAGCACGCCCTCTCTATAGAAGACCCGAATCTCGGCATAGCCGTCTTTATTCTCGTCCTCTGTTATGACGCCGGAAAAGCGCGCCAGTTTTTCCCGGAACCGCTCCCGCTGGGCGTCGTCCCGCAGAAGGTTCCAGACCGCAAGGAGCAGCGTTTTATCCAGCGGCTTTTCTTCTTCACCTAAAGAGACCTTAAAAAGCTCGTCAATCCCGTCGTTTCCGTCAATAATCCCGAAGTTCAGGGCCGCCGGAACGGAAGCGGGAACAACGGGACCCTCGGCCCAATAGGAAGCGAGGATACGCCGCGCTTCGTCTGTGTCCGGGATAAACGGCGCGCCCGCATAGGCTAAGGACCTATCGGATTCGATTAAGAGGGGAAGACGCCGCAGCGCCGTAGCCATAAGCTCCCCCTCGTTGTTAAGAGGAAGCCGATCCGCCGCGTATTCAAAGAAAATCCGAACCGGACGGGGGTCCCTGGGATAGGCGCTCATAACCTCCGCAAGGAGTTTCGTGAAACCCGCCCGGTCGTCAAGACCTTTCAATCCCAAGAGGCTTAAACAGAAGGCGTCGATAGTACGGGGGCGAACGAGCGCGAGATCGGCCAGCGCCTCGTCATACCTGCCTATCCGCAGCAAAGCCTCCGCTTTCAAGAGCCGGCACGATACGGCGGAATAGGTATTCCAGCGGTCTGTTTCCAGGGCGCGCCGCGCCGCCTCAAGAACCGCGCCTTTCGGCAGGTTTTCATGGGAACGGGCTAAGGCGAGAAGATAGGCGAGATCCGAGGAACCGGCGGCAAAATCCGCGCCCCGCTCCAAGCCGGTAAGCGCCTGATCCCAACGGTTCTCCGCGAGAGCGGCCTCGGCCCAGGCGACGTATTTCGCCGCCAGCGCCGTATCCCCAAGGGTCTGACCGTCTCTTGTTTGACCGTGAAGGCCGACGGAAACAAGCGCGAAGCACAAAACCAATACGAACCGGATCATACAATCACCTCATGATTTAAGGGCCGCCCCGTTTGCCGGAGCAATCAGGGAATGGGAGTTTTCCCGCGGAGGAAGGCCGAGGATTTCCCTCACTTCGTCATCGACGAGGGTTTCTCTCGATATAAGCGCGTCGGCGAGCTTCTCAAGTTCCTCTTTATGGGTACCAAGAATATGTTCCGCCTGCTCTTTGGCATATTCGAGTATTTTCTTAACCGCCCGATCGATGTGCAGGGCCGTATCTTCGGAATAATCTTTGTGCCGCGCTATTTCTTTGCCCAGAAAAATAGGCTCGTCTTCCTGGCCGTAGGCTATAGGCCCCATTTCGTCCGCCATACCCCATTCGCAAACCATGTGCCGGGCCATTTCGGTGGCCTGCTGAATGTCCTGTTTCGTTCCGGTGGTCGTTTCGTTATAGCACAGTTTCTCCGCGGCCCAGCCCCCGTAACAGATAACAATCTGATCCTCAATCCAGCCTTTGGTCCGGCTGTAACTGTCCTCTTCCGGCAGGGACATGGCCATGCCCAGGGCCCGTCCGTGAGGGACGATGGTAACTTTGTGAAGCGGGTCCGCGTTTTTCAGGTGGTAGTGGAGGAGCGCGTGTCCCGCCTCATGGATGGCGGTCATGCGCCGCTCCCTGTCAGAGATAACCAGGGTTTTTCTGGCTACGCCCATGATAATTTTATCCCTGGCTTCTTCGAAATCCGGCATATCAACCGTAACCTTATCCTTTCGCGCCGCGAAAAGCGCCGCTTCATTGACAAGATTCGCAATATCCGCGCCGCTCATCCCCGGCGTGGCCCGGGCGATTCGCGCAAGGTCAATATCCGAAGAAAGGGGTATTTTGGCGGCGTGAATCTGGAGAATCGCTTCCCGTTCTTTTATGTCCGGCATGGCTACCACCACTTGCCGGTCAAACCGTCCGGGGCGGAGCAGTGCCGGATCAAGCACGTCCGGACGGTTGGTTGCCGCGAGGATAATCACCCCGTCTTTGGAATCAAAACCGTCCATCTCAACGAGAAGCTGATTTAAGGTCTGCTCCCGCTCGTCATGGCCGCCGCCGTACCCGGCGCCTCTGGTTCTGCCCACCGCGTCCAGTTCGTCAATAAAGATAATGCACGGCGCGTTGCGGCGGCCCTGATCAAAAAGATCCCGCACGCGGCTTGCGCCGACGCCCACAAACATCTCGACAAAATCAGAGCCGGACATATGGAAGTACGCGACTCCCGCTTCTCCGGCCACGGCGCGGGCCATGAGGGTTTTGCCGGTTCCGGGCATACCGACCAATAGCACGCCTTTGGGGATTCGGGCGCCCATTTTCGTAAACTTTTGCGGATTTTTAAGGAAAGACACCACTTCTTCAAGCTCGTATTTGGCGTCTTTCTGGCCGGCAACATCGGCGAAGCTGATTTTTTTCCCCTCGTCCTGATACCGTTTCGCACGGCTCTTGCCAAACTGGAAAGCTTTGTTTCCCGTGCCTTGCATATTTCTGAACATAAACCATATAAAGCCGAACCCTATGATCCAGGGAAGGAATTCAATGATAATCCTGAGCGGGCTAAGACCGGAAATCGCGCCGGAAACATTGATGCCTTTTTCTTGAAGCGCCGGAAGGAGGTTCGGGTCCTGATAGGGAATAAGGGTCTTAAAATGCACCGGCTCCCCGGCGCCGCCGCGGAGCGTGCCTTCTATAATACTATTGTCAAGGATTTTAACCGCGGTAATATCATTGCGTTCAAGATGATTGGTAAAAGCGGAATAGGGAATTTCCTGAATGGAACGAGTGTCTCCTTTGAAAAAGTACGCCGCAAAAAGACCTACCATAAGAAGAAAAAAAATCAAGGCAAACGGACTTGGCCGTCCGACCCGCGAATTTGGGCGCGGCGGCGTCTTATCATTCTGATCGTTAGGCATCAATACCCCCCGAAAACGTTACTAAAAGAAAGGCGCGGTTCTTTTCCGCTCCTTTTTCCTCTTTACATTCTTCTTTACACCGTAAAATCATGGCATCCTTCTTTTTATCTTTGTCTGAAAAGATGCTGGCGGCCCAGCCTTTTCGGTCTTCCGCGATAATCCTCTCATGTCCTTTTACATATTCACGTCTAAACACCACAGGAAGACAGGCAAAAAAGCCCGCGGCTTGGGTATCTTTTAGGCCCGACGGCAAAGCCGCCGCACGGCATTCCCCTGTTACCGGTATTTCGCACACGATCCGCAGTCCTTTAAGGGTATAGACTCCCGCCTCTTTTATCAACAGCGCGAACCCCCGGCCAGACGCTTCCTGCTCCCCACGGTTTCCGGCCCGAACCACCACGTTCCCGCGCCGCCTCTCAAGCCGCACGGCTCCGAGGTCAAGGGCGGCGCGGCACGGATTTTCGGTGAAAAACCGCACCGCCTTCCGTCGGGGCGGCGCCGCTTCCTTATGGTTAAGAATATCCGGCGTAAAAAACGCGCCGCTCTTTTTCCCCTGCGCCGCCAGCCTGTCCGCCGCTTGAAAAACCGCTTCCTCTCGAATAAGCGGGTGCAGGGCAAAAAACCGCGCTTCCCGCGTATACAGGGCGTTTCCTTTTGGATCGGGTTCCCATACCGCCTGCTTTTGGGCTTCCTGATCGAGAAAATCCGCGGCCAGCCGTTGGGTTTCCGCCAATGAGAGGACCGTCTTTCTCCAATACGGGAAATACGCATCTAAACAAGGAACAAGTGTATGCCGGATTCGGTTACGGAGATACTGAATATCTTCATTAGTGGCGTCGGTTCTAAACGGGATGCCCTTATCCCGCAAATACAGAAGCGCGTCCTGACGGCTCAGGGTTATAAGGGGGCGCGTGACAAGCCCTTTTTCTCGGGGCATGGCCCCCAGTCCCGCTGGGCCGGATCCTCTCAAGAACCGCATCAGCGCGGTTTCTAAAAGGTCGTCCCGCGTATGCCCCACCAGAATCCGGACGGCCCCAAGGCGCCGCGCTTCCTGATTCCATATTTTATGACGAAATATTCGGGCGGCGCCCTCTATCCCAAGGCCCCCGCGTTTGGCGGCTTCCGTAATGAGTCCCGGGGGCAGAGTAGCAACGCGGCACGGTACGCCGAATGATTTGCACAAAACTTTGACCGCCAGCGCGTCTTCGCGGCTTTCGGGACGCAGGCCGTGATCTACATGGAGGCAGTGTATTTTATACCGCTGCCGGTCGAGGGCGGCCAGCATAGCGGTAGAATCCGATCCCCCTGAAACAGCCGCGAGAAAAACGGTTCCCGGCGCCCATGTTCCCAGATTTGAGGATGCGACAGTCTCGAATGTCTCAAAAAAAGGGGGAGGTTTTCCTGTCTCAGGATCGGATACTCGCATAGGGCAGAAGAAGGGGTTTCTCGCAATCCAACGTTAGGGGGTTTAGCTTTTGGCTTCGGCTTGCGGGGGCGCGTCCTCCTCTGGAGGCGGCGCTTCGGCTTTGGCGAACTTGACCACCGCCACCACTTGATCGCTTCCTGTGATGGTGCGCACCCCGCTGCCAAGGCCGAGGTCCCTGACATGAATCGACTGGTTTACCCCAAGTCCCGACACATCAACTATGATGCGCTCTGGAAGGTCCTGGGGCAGACACTCCACCTCTACATCATGCATAGGCACTTCCAGGGAGCCGCCTTCCCGAACACCGACAGGATTCCCCTGTATATGTATCGAAACCTTGGCGCGCAGGATGACCCCGCTCTCCACCTCATAAAAATCAACGTGTAGCACCTTTCCATTGATGATATTCCGCTGCATATCTTTTACAAAGGCGTCGTGGGTTTCCCCGTCGAGTTCCACTTTAACGATGGTAGTCTCGGAAATATGCTTTATGCTGTTCATAAATTCGAGTGCATCCATCTCAAGCGATTTCGCCTCGCCTTTACGCCCGTATAATACCCCCGGTATGCGTCCGTTCCGCCGTAGCCGTCGGGATGCCCTGCTACCTGTTTCGGTTCTGCCGCAGGCTTTTAAAACAATCTGACTCACCATAACTCCTTTAGTCCGCAATGTGGCCGGCGCGTAAGCGCGCCTTCTGTCCGCACGGTTATGTATGGCGCGGGCGTGAAAAACCCGCTCTCTTGGGACGACAGGATTCGAACCTGTGAATACCGGCTCCAAAGGCCGGTGGCTTACCGCTTGCCGACGTCCCAGTGTTTTGTATAGACGCAACGTCCCCGATTCCACGCGGAAAGTCCGTTTCGACCCGTATACTTCTTCATTTCTTCACCTTGTTTCACTTTTTTACTATACTACCAAGCGGGTCGGTCAGTCAAGCGGTACGCCTGCCGGATCTGCCTGACCGCAGGCGCGGGGTTCGCGCCGCGCACGTCTTTCCCGCTGACGGTTCCCTATATTTCCATTGTAAGATCATCCGGGCCGCTGCCGAAATCGTACTTCTCCAGTATCCTGACCTGTAAATCGGCGCGGAAATCGGGGCTGATCGGATGGGCCACATCCTTATATTCCCCGGCTCTGGTTTTCCGACTCGGCATCGCAATAAACATACCGCTTTTTCCGTCAATAATTTTGATATTATGCACGACAAAACAGTCGTCAAACGTTACGGTTACATAAGCCCTCAGCTTCCCCTCGCCGGCAACCTTGCGGATTCTAATATCGGTTATCTCCATGGCGCCCTCCTTTGCTGGTCCACAATAACTAATCATATTCTAATACCCTATGAGAGAAACGCGCAAGGGGAAAGGTCAGCCATGCGGCCCACTTTTGGCGGGTCAGTGCTTCCTCCGCTTCAAAAGCGGCTTTTGTATCGGTGAAAACGCCGAAACAGCTTGAACCGGAACCGGAAAGGCCCGCAAAATCCGCGCCCGCGCCGGCGAGCGCACTGAGCGCGGCGCGGTAGGACGCGGCGTGCGGATAATCCGGCGCGTGCAGAAAGGCCCCCAGAAAATCATTCTCATAGTTCCACGTCCTAGGATGACAGGCGATCCCGCGGATAAGCGATTCCGTATCGCGGCGCGGCGGCACCGGACGGGCGGTCCGGTCCTTGTCCACCAGGCGGAACGCCGCGCCGGTGTCGCTTGGGAAATTCGGGCATACGAGCAGGACGCTGATGTCCCGGGGGAACGCTACCGGCGAAATCCGCTCCCCTCTCCCGGAAACCCACGCCGCACCGCCGCCTAAGAGAAAGAACGGCACGTCGCTCCCCAATTCGAGGGCCATCTCTTCCATCTCTTTCTGCCCGGCCCTTTGGCCTGAGAGCAGGTTCATGGCCGTAAGAGCGGATGCCGCGTCCGAAGACCCGCCGCCGAGACCGGAACCCGCGGGTATCCGCTTTTTCACGGCCACCGCCACGCCCGTAGAGAAAGAAGAGAAGCGGGGAGAAGGGGAGAAACCTACGCGGCGCTTAAAGAGGGATACCGCCTGATAGACGCTATTTTTCTCAAGGGGAAGGGCCGGCGCCGCACGGGGATACCGCCCGGATTCCTGCAAAAAGGACCAGTCCATAGAAACGGCGCAGTCTCCCGCTCGGTCGGCGGGCGTAAAGAGAAGGTCGTCCCCAAATCCAAGGGTTACGAAGAGGCTTTCAAGCGCATGATACCCGTCAGATCGAAGGTCGCGCACCTCAAGGTGCAGGTTAATTTTACAAGGCGCGGCAATTTTCATTCTTTACCCGCCAGCTGTTTCAGCATGGCCGCCTGTTGCTTCCAAGTAGTGCAAAACCGTGTCCGGTGAGCGCGTCAGTGCTGTTGAGGCGCGGCTACGCTTCGCGCAACGGCGGGCGGTTTGTAAGCGCCGCGTTGTTGTGCGCGGTAAGGGGCGCGGCACGGTAAGCTGACAGTCGTTGTTCGGAGCGCGTGGCATGACGCTTATGGTAGGGGGTTCGGGGGAACCGGTTCCCCCGAATTTCTTAAAACCACCGGAGACTGCGGCGGTTAGTGGGGAACCGGCGCGGGATACATACACGGCGGCGGGAGCGGGGACGAAGGGAGGCGGACGGGAGTATTCGACGCCACTTGCAGCGGATAGATCGTGCCGTCGGGATGCGTATGGTTATTGGTCGCAAGGCATATATGAATAACCACAGTATCCTTATGAAGACGCGCCGCACTTTCAGCGGGACCCCTGAACATATACCCGCTCTCATCGCCGTTGATTACAAGGTCGTCTATCACATTCCCGTTTCTATCCTTAAAGTATATCCCATAATACAACTGCCCAACCCCTATTTCTCTATTATTATCATTTTCATTATATGCGGGACCTGGTATTTGTCCGATGCGTGTTATTTTGATTTGATTTGTCTGATCTATAGTGCTTTCTTCAAAAGAATTTTTATAAGTATAAATATTTACACTAGAAGCCGGCTCATACCAGAAACCGTTTATACTTGTGCCTTCAGGAAAGTCAGAAGCCGTCAGTTTGAATACCACCGAGTTCCCTATAATCTCTCCGATATGGAACACATGGTTATGCCCGACGAGGTTGCCCGCCGCGTCCCGCACCTCCACCGCGGGTTTCGCGGGAACCGGCGGGCTTTCCGGCTGCCCCGGCTGCGCCGGCGGCGGGTTATGGGCGGCATCGGCTACCAGCAGCCCCCCAAGGGATACGACCAGTCCGCCGAAGGCAACTTCCGCCGCGACCTGGGCTATCGGAGCAAGCACCAAACTCACAGCCGGAGCAACTACCGCGATAGGAGGCACGAGTATTATAGCCACCACCAGGGCAATTACTACCACGGCGGTAAAAAT
>JAITHR010000165.1 GCA_031279895.1 Spirochaetaceae bacterium | reverse complement strand
CAACAGGCGGCCATGCTTGAAACAGCCGGAGGCTGCCGCCTGAAAGGTGCGGAGGCTGCTGCGCATAACACCGCGCCGATTGCAAACCGTCCGCCGTTGCGCGAAGCGTAGCCGCGCCTACGCAGCAGCCAACCCGCTAACAGGACAAGGTGTTGCACCGTTTGGAAACAACAGGCGGCCATGCTTGAAACAGCCGGAGGCTGCCGCCTGAAAGGTGCGGAGGCTACCACGCGCAACGGCGCAATACTTGCAAACCGTCGAAGACGGCGCGAAGCGTAGCCGCGCCTAAGCAGTAGCCAACCCGCTAACAGGACAAGGTGTTGCACCGTTTGGAAACAACACGCGGCCATGCTGTGCCTCCGCCGCCGGCGGCGGACAGGGTGTTGCACCGTTTGGAAACAACAGGCGGCCATGCTTAAACAGCCGGAGGCTGCGTCGGAGACGGTTGACAAAGGGCGGGGGAGCGGGCATACTTGGGAAAATGATACCTGAGTTAATCGCCCGCGCCCGTAAGATCGTGGTAAAAATCGGCTCCAATACCCTGACAGACCAAGAGGGACGGATAGACGCGCCGTTTCTCGCGGAATTCGCCGGCCAAACCGCGGATTTTATCGCAAAAGGAAAACAAATCGTTATCGTGTCCTCCGGCGCCCAGGCCGCGGGACTTTCCACCCTCGGCAAATGGACGAGAAAACAGGACATCCATTATAAACAGGCCCTCTGCGCCGTGGGGCAGGTGGAACTTATGGGCGCGTGGCTTCGGGCGTTCGCCCCGTGGGGCCTCCGTATCGCCCAGATACTCCTTACGCGGGACGACTTCGGCGATCCTATCAGAACCCTCAATATGCGCAATACCCTTTTTACCCTTGTTGATGAAGGGATCGTGCCTGTTATCAATGAAAACGACACCGTCGGGGTGGAGGAAATCAAGATAGGCGACAACGACACCCTCGCGGCGCAGTCCGCGGTGCTGTGGAGCGCGGACCTGCTCGTTCTGTTTAGCGATATTGACGGGCTTTACCGCGAAAACCCCAAAGAACACCCTGAGTCGGAACTTATCGAGGCGGTGCGGGACATCAGGGCGGTGCGGGAGCGTATCAGTATCGGCGGCGCGAGCCGGTTCGGTACCGGCGGGATAGCCACCAAACTGGACGCCGCGGAGCGCGCCCTCTCCTACGGTATCCCCATGATACTCGCCCACGGCGGAAGGCCGCGGGCTCTGGAGGCGCTTGCCGCGGGAAACCAGCGGGGAACCGCGTTTCTTGCGGAACCGGCGGCTCCCGCAGGAGAGAAACAATGCGGATAGGAAGGCTCCCGGCGCTGGTTCCGCTCTTTTTGAGCGCCGCCGGCGCGTTTTGTTTTGACGTCTCCTCGTTTCCCGAACCGGTTCGGAAAAGGGACGCGCTCCTGAGCGTCGGCTTCGGCATCGGAATGACCTATGACCCAGCGGCTGCGCTTATGGGCGGCGTGCTGGCGCTGGACTACGCGCTGCCGGTACCCCTTGGGCTGACCGTAGGATTTGAAACGGGCATGGCCGGCGCCGCGCTCGATGACAGCCGGTCAGTCGGCGTTATTCCGGTTCTCATTCGTATCGCATGGCATCCTAACTGGGGGATCAGAAACCTTGATACCTCTGTTACCGCGAAAATGGGCGTGGGCTTCGGGTTCTGGCTGGGGGACCGCCGGAACAGGGATAACCCCGCCGGATTTGCTTTCGGCTTTACCCTGGGGGCGCGGTATTTCCTTACCCCAAGCGTGGGCGTATTCGCCGAATTAGGCTACGATCACTTTATGCTGCCCTTTAAGACCGGAGCGCGGGACGTTGACTTTAACGCCATGAGAATCTTTTCCATAGGCGTAACGTTTGCGATACGCGGAGGCGGGGAGCCGGAGTAGGGCGGGACCGCGCCCCTTGCGGACCGCGGGAAAACCGCCTATGGTTAATCTATACCGGTATTACTTCTAAAATATATGGAGGAACATGATGGTCATACACCGAAACGAGATGAGCCGTGAGCGTAAGGAGAAGATGCGGGGCGGCGAAGGGGTCGCAAGCCTTACCCATCTTGTGAACTGTGAGGGGGAGCGGAATATCCGTATGCTTGCGGAGATTACCCTGCCGCCCGGGGCGAGTATCGGGAAACACAGCCACGAAACCGAGACCGAGTATTTCATCATCCTTTCCGGCAGCGGGGTGGTCAACGATAACGGCGCGGACGCGCCGGTGAAACAGGGGGACGCCGTGTGCACCGGCAACGGCGCGTTTCATAGCATCACCAATACCGGATCCGATCCTTTGGTATTTTACGGGATTGTAGTAACCTATTAACGTGCGAGGGCGGGCCGCCGCGCTTATTCTTTTTTTTCCCGCCGCTGAAACGACGGGCAGTGGCGGCCTGTTGCCCGAAACACTTCAATCGAGGGGAGGGCGCGGCTCTTTATGCCGAAAAGCCGGCAGGATCGCGGATACGCCGGTTCCCAGGTAACCTTAAAATACCGGCAGGTTATACAATCCGGCGCCCGTATCGGGAGGTTGTCTCCGCCGGCTTCCGCACGTTTCATGCCTACAGACTATACCCGATTACCCTTTCGCAGTCCAGAGACCGGCAAGGCACGTTCGGGCGGGTACGCAGGTTGTATCGGTTTGCGAAATGCGCTATAGTCGGGTAGCGGGGTCAGGATCGGGTCCCGTAAGGAGTGTTTGGTATGGATGAGAAACCTTCGGCGCCAAAGGACGCTAAAAATCGGGAACCGCTTGACGAAACCTCGCTTGACAGGGAGCCGGTCTTTCATTATTCCCGCGCCCACAGGCTCGCCAAGGCTTCCCCGGCGCTTCGGGCGTTCAACGAGGACGGGCCGCCGAAGCGTTCTCAGGGTTTTAATACCCTGCTTTCAAACCGCTCCCATCGGTTCGGGCTGATTTCCATCGCCCTACTGATCCTGTTTGCCGGCTTTATGTCCAGATTTACGAGGGAAAAATATCTTCCCGTATTGGGGGGCAACACCATAGCCTACGCAGCGGTTCAGAAAAAAGAGGGCGTGGAGTTTACCATTAAAAAGACGATTAAGAAAAAAGCCGACGACCCCTATACCGGACCGGTCAATATAGCGATTACCGCCGCGCCCTTAAAGAAAAAGGGGGCGGACGGGGCCGGTTCCTTTGAAGCGGCGGCCTCACGGAAGACCGATCCTGTGGAGTTTCAGCGGATTGACTTTACCCTGCGCCCTGAAGAAACGTTTAGCCTGTTCATTCCCTTTACCGCTTCACGGTTTTTGGTGGTTATGGTTGCCGCCGCGTCCGAAGGGGAGGAGTATGTTGACTTCAAAGTCATACCGAAATAAAAAAATAAAATTTCTCTGAATTGAGACTGGAAATTTGCCGATACTTTGTCGATACTTTTTAGAAGTAGTATGAATAAACATATTAATTTTGAAGATAATATTTTTATCCTCAATGTTAAGGTACGAATGATTCATGACCTGTTCATTCTTGAGACGGATCCTGAATTATTTCTTAAAAAGACCATAGAGGATATTGATTTTATTGATGACACCCTGGGATTATTGCTGGAAAATCTGAGCGAAAATGTTCATCTTATAGAGCGAAATGAGCTGTTTGATAATTTATCAGAACTTGAACGGCAATTTTCCGAAGCGCTTACCTTTTTTCTGACCAGTTCGGGCAATATCTCCGCATTACGGTTTCCCGCCCTGCGGGAAAAAATTGTGTTTTTACGCACCCACAGCCTGACCCGCAAGAAAACGATCGACGACATGAGAAATCAAAGCGCCGGGGTCGCCATTGATCCTTTAGTAAGCTTCTCAGAGCTATCCGAGCTTCTCAAGGAGTACTGAGGTGCGAATCTCAGGCGGATCTTTGCGGGGAAGACAGGTGGCCGTTCCAGACGGACCCATACGCCCCGCTATGGATCGCATGAGAGAATCGGTGTTCGCCGCCTTGCGGGACCTCACGCAGCGCTCTTTTCTGGATATGTTTTCCGGATCGGGCATCATCGCTCTGGAAGCGGCGTCCCGCGGCGCGGATCCGGTTGAGCTTGTGGAGCAGGACCCGCGCAAACGGAAAACCCTCCTGGCAAATATCGCCATGGCCCCGGCGCGTATCAAGTGCCGCTTCATGGCGGCGGAACTCTATGTGCGCCGCGCCCGATGCGGTTTCGATATTATCTTTTGCGATCCTCCGTTCCCCTACCGGTTCAAATGGGATCTCGTGAGCCGCATCGCCCGCTCTCCGCTTATGCGGGAAGGCTCCCTCCTCCTCCTGCACAGACCCAAAGAAGATACGCCCCCGCCGCTTCCCCTCGTAAAGGGCGACTCAAAAACCTATGGCCGCTCGGTGGTGGATTTTTTTATGTATCCCGCTTGAATTGTTGGTAAAGATAGCGGATAATGGTACTATAAAGTAACGCGATAGTATCGCCGGAGTATACTACCACTCTCGTATAATACGCGGCGCGGTGTTTGGACGTATATATGGATTATAAAAAGATTTTTGAAAAATTTGAAAGCGGCGCCGGCAACAGCGGCACGGGGCGCGATGCGGACGGCGCCAAAGGCGGCGCCGAAAAAACGTTTATAAAGACCACAAAAAAACCCGCGATTGACGGCTCCCAGAAAGCGGCGCTCAACCGTAAAGGAAACATCCTGTTTAACTCAGGCGACATCGAGGGGGCCAAACGCATTTTTTTAACCACCGGTTATTCAGACGGGCTTTCCCGAATCGGCGACGCTTACAAAGCCCAAAACCGCTACCTAGACGCACTTGCGATGTACCAGAAAGCGCCTCATCCCCAAAAATTCGAAGCTATGGTAACGCAGTTGTCTGCTATAATAAAAAATCTAATACACGAAGAGGACCCTTCCAAATGAGCGATCACACAGGACAAAATTGTAACGAAGAACAGGACCGCTGCCCGCAGGACGACCCCCAAAAAGGACCGGAGACCGAAGAAACCGGCGAGAACACGGAAGTCGCGGAATTGTCGGAATTGTCTAAACGCGGGTATCAGTTTCTCAAAGAGGATAAAATACCCGAGGCGGTAGAGTGTTTCACCAAAATTCTCACCCTGGATGACAGCAACAATTACGCGCTGGTGGGTATGGGAGACGCTGCCCGCAAACGGGGGAACTTCAAAGACGCGGTTGCCTATTATCAACAGTGCCTCACCCAACACCCCGGCAACAATTACGCCCTCTTCGGCCTTGCGGATTGTTACAAGGCCCTCGGCCAGTACCACAAGGCCATTGAAATCTGGGAACAGTACCTCCGCCACGATGACAAAAATATCACGGTGCTTACCAGAGTCGCCGACGCCTACCGAAAGGTGCGGGACTTTAAACACTCCAAAACGGTTTACCTCCAAGTGCTGGACATGGAACCCTATAACCCCTACGCCATTATCGGACTGGGGCATCTCCACTATGATTTCAAAGAATATCGGGACGCGCTGTTTTATTGGGAAAAAATGCTCGAATCCCACCGGGAAAAAGTGGATATTCGGGTACTGACCTCCATCGGAAACTGCCACCGCAAACTCAAGACCTTCGAGAAAGGCATCCCCTATTTCGAGCAGGCGCTGGAACGGGACACGTATAATTTCTACGCCCTCTTCGGTCTCGCGGACTGTTACCGGGGTCTTAACCAGCAGGCCCGCTCCCTTGATTACTGGAACCGCATCCTTGAGCTGGACTCCCGCAACAAGGTTATTCTCACCAGAGCCGGCGACGCCTACCGGAGTATGGGGGACTACGACGAGGCCGTTGACTACTATCAGCGGGCGCTTAACATCGAGTTCGACACCTACGCGGTTCTGGGGCTGGCAATGGTCGCCAAGTCCCAGAGCAAGTACGACGAAGCCATCGCCTCGCTGCGCCGCCTCATCCAGCAGGACCCCAAGAATTACCGTCTTTACCTTGAACTTGCGGACTGTTTCTACCGGAAAGGCGACAAGTACAATGCCCTTGAGATTATCGAGGAATCCCAAAAGCAAGGGGTGCGGAACTCCTATCTTATGGAATTTATTGAAAAACTTAAAACCTGAAGGCGCGCTCTTGAGAAAAGAAGAGAAAGAAGAGCCGGAAGCGCCGGATACGAAGCCCGTAATCTCCGGCCTGACGCTTCCCGCGCTGCAAGAACTTCTCCGTCCCTTACCGACCTATCGGGCGCGTCAGGTATTTCAATGGATAGCCCGCGGAACCCCCTCGTTCCGCCTTATGACAGACCTCCCCGCGCCCCTGCGGGAAACCCTTGACTCGCGCTTTTCCATCCGTTCCAGCAGTACGGGCGAGCGGCTTGACGGCTCTGACGGCACCGTCAAACTGGGCATCACCTTACGGGACGGGAACCGTATCGAAGCCGTAATCCTCTCGGACGCGAAAGAGCGCCGTACCGCCTGCCTGTCCGTCCAAGCCGGCTGCGCCATGGCCTGCGTGTTCTGTAAAACCGGCAGGCTGGGCTTTTCCCGCAACCTTACGTCCGAGGAGATGGTGGAACAGTTCCTCCACCTCCGGTCCGTGCGGGAAACCGTCTCCCATATCGTATTTATGGGCATGGGGGAGCCGCTCCTCAACCTTGGAGAACTCCGCAAGGCGGTGGACGTTCTGACCGATCCGGAGGGTCTGGGCCTCTCCAAGCGGCATATTACCCTTTCAACCAGCGGCATTGCGGAAGGTATTCGGGATCTGGCGGAAAACGGGCCGGACGTTCGGCTGGCGGTGTCGCTTACCACCGCCTGCGGCGCGCTGCGGGCGCGTCTCATGCCGGCTGCCGGTGCGCGCCCCCTCGCCGCTTTGAAAGACGCGCTTTTGTATTACCAAAGCCGGAGGGAACGGCGCGTTACCCTTGAGGCGGTGCTTCTCGGCGGAATTAACACCCGCGAACAAGACATGGACGCGCTTAAACG
>JAITHR010000154.1 GCA_031279895.1 Spirochaetaceae bacterium | reverse complement strand
CTGGGGGTTACCCGCTACGGCGGCTACGGGAACCAGACCGACATCAACCTGCGGGGCTTTGACTCCGAGCGCGTGGCCTTTCTCATTGACGGGGTGCCGGTGAACTCCGCCCAGGACGGCGGCTTTGACCTCAACCAGATCGGGCTTGAGGGTATCGAGCGGATTGAAGTCATCTACGGCGGGTCGGACACCAAATATAACGTGTCCGGCGCCCTGGGCGGGGTGATTAACCTTATTACCGTGAAAAAACAGGATGCCGGACTGAAAGCGGAGACCGTCGTGTCCAATACCTCGTCCCTCCCCGGAAACGCCGTGAACCGGAGCGGCGAAGACGAAAACCCCCACTACGAAGACCTCCTTGATACCCAGCACTACGGGTTCTCCGCGTCCTGCGGCGGGGAGCGCTTCTCTGTATCGGGAAACCTCTTTGCCAACCACGCGAAAAATCACTTTCTCTTTAAGGATTACCTGGGCATAACCCGCCGGAAGGACCACAACGAGGTATGGGATACCGGCGCGTCGGTGTCGGTCGTCGGGGAGTTTGCGGACCTTACGAAAATACTCGGCTCCTCGGTGTTTTACTGCGCGGACAAAAACATCCCGATCTCCGGCTTCTCAAGTTCCTTTGGCATACAAAAGGATGCGTCGTTCCGGCAGAACCTCATGCTCGATATGCCCCGGGCCTTTCGGGACGACCTTGCCGCCGAAGGCTCCCTCACGTGGTATCTTACCGGACGCGACTACGAGCCGCCATCTGGCGCCGCCTCGCGGCACACCCAGCACAGCCTCTCGCTTATAAACCGGTGGTCATGGTTCGCCGCTGACCGGCTTACCCTCCGCGCCGGATGGGACTACCGGTATACGACCCTGGACTCAACCGACATGGGCGGGCGGAACCGGCACGACGGCGGGCTGTACGCCGTCGCGGAGTGCCGCGTATTCGAGCCGCTCCTTGTCATCCCGTCGGTGAAGGCGGTGTTTTCCTCAGACAAAGCCGCGCCGGTGGTGCCGGTCCCGAAACTGGGGCTTATCTGGAACGCGACCGAGCGCCTCACTGTCAAAAACAACTACTTCCGCAGCTTCAAACTGCCGGACTTCGAAGACCTCTACTGGTCCGGCGGCGGCGGCACGGGCAACCCGGACTTAAAGCCCGAAGACGGCTGGGGCGCCGACGCGGGCTTCACATGGCGTCATCGGATACTCCGGCTTGAAAGCGCGTTTTTCATCCAGCACACAACCGACTCTATTCACTGGGCCCCGGCCTCCGGCACGTGGATGCCGGAAAACGTGGGCGCTGCCCTGTTCTTCGGCCTTGACGGGTCGGCGCGTATCGCCGTCCCCCTGCCCGGGGGGAGGCTGGGCCCTTTCGTTGCCATATCCCCGTCCCTTTCGGTCCAGTACCTCCGCAGCTACCTTTTAAGTTACGGCTACGACTTCGGCTCCGAAAAGCGTATTCCCTATATGCCGGAGTGGACGGTCGGCGCGGCGCTCGACTTGTCCTGGGCCTCCGGCTCCCTTATCGTCTCGTTTCGGTTCGAGAGCCTCCGGTACGCGGACACCGCGAACTACTCGAAACTCGACCCCTCCGCGCTCCTCGGCGTTACCGTAACCCAGAACCTCGGGGATTATTTCACGGTCTTTGCCGCGCTGCGCAATATACTCAACCAATCCTATCAATCGTTTGCGGATTATCCCATGCCGGGAATAACCGTAACCCTGGGACTGCGTATGCGGTTTCATCCCACTGACCGGCAAAAAAAGGAAACCCCATGAGCGGCGACTACCTCGCGTATACCTTTCTGTATGACCACACCGCGGACCTGCGGTGCGATTTCGAGCTTCTTACCGACGAGCTTGCCAGTATGACCGGGCTTCTGCGCTCCCTCCTTGACGAGCGGGACAGTGCGGCGCTCCCGGAAGCGCGGGAGGATCTTTCCCGTGTTATCGAGCTTATTTACCACCTTAACCCGTCCCTGCGCACGCGGCTTACGATAACGCCGGAGGAGCTGGCGTGGCTCCGCGAAAAGACCCTGTACTTCCAGGAGGCGGTGCGGGACGCGCTCCCCCGGAACCCTGCGGGCGGGCCTGTGTTCCTCCTCCCCCAGGGGTCAACTCCGGGTGCCCTGGCGCACGTACTCCGCTGTACATGCAAGACCCTCGTCCGGCTTTTAAGCCGGCACCGGCAGCAGGGAAACGAGGTTGACGAGCTCGTCTTTGACTTCGCCAACCTTCTTTCCGGCTATTTCTATTCCCTTGCGCTGTGGCTCAACAAAAACCGGCGCGAGACCGAGCGCCTCTTCGTAAGCCGGGTGTATTAGCGGTGCCGCTCTTGCGCCGCGCCGATACCCCGCGCACGGGAGACGCTTTTTCCCCTGTTCTGTCTTTGTATCTTTTTAATCTGGAGGTTACTGACAAGATATGATACGTCTGATACGTTTTTCCCGCCGGCGGACAGCCTCCGGCTGTTTTAAACAACTTCCCGCCCCGCGCTCTAAGCAGTCTTTGCCCGCTGTGAGCCGCTTCGCAGGACGCTTATGGAACAGCCGGAGGCTGCCGGCTGTTTTAAACAACTTCTAGCCACGCGCCCCACAGCGGACAAAGACCGCTTTGTCGCGGTATCAGGACGCTTATGGAACCGTCGGAGACGGGTTCTCCTCATCCTCTTTTCGGTATTCCTTACCGCCTGCGCCAAAGAAACCAGCCGCGAGGTCCTTGACCGGACAGGCCGGAAGGTGCTTGTGGGAAAGGACGTAAAGCGCGTTATTTCCATGGCGCCCTCAAACACCGAGATAATCGTTGATCTGGGCATGGCGCACAAACTGGTGGCTGTTGACCGACATTCCGCGGACATACCGGACATACCGGAAAACCTCCCGCTCCTTGACTTCTTCTATCCCGACGCGGAGGTTATCGTAAGCCTTAAACCGGACCTCATCATTGCCAACGGGCATAACGCCACCGGCACCGGAGAGGACCCGTTCCGTGTGCTTGAGGAAATGGGCATCCCCGCGGCCTACCTTTCCATGAGCCGGAGCGTCGGCGCTATTTACGACGACATCCTGTTCATAGCCGATATGCTGGGGGCGCGGGAGCCCGGGGAAAAGCTCGTGCAAGAGATGCGGGATGAAATCGCGGCCATAACCGAAGCCGGCACGCGGGCAGCGGCGGGAAAGCCGCGGACCGTGTACTTTGAAATTTCCGCGGCCCCTGAGATGATGACCTTCGGAAAGGACAGCTACCTCAACGACATGGTGGGGATTATCGGCGCCCGCAACATATTCGAGCATGAAAACTGGATACTCAGTCCGGGCGCCGAAGCGGTTATCCAGCGGAACCCGGAGGTGATACTGACCAACGTGAACTACCTTGCGGACCCTGTTGCGGAGATACGGTCCCGTCCCGGGTTTGAACACATCACGGCGGTCAAAGAGAAGCGTATCTATGTCATAGACACCAATTCTTCGGTGCGCCCCTCGGCGCGTATCGTCCGGGCCCTCAAAGAAATGATAGGGGTAGTGTACCCCGAAACCCATGCGACGGACCCTTCGCGCTAACCCCCCTGGCCTCCTTACCCTGGCCCTGGCCGCGCTCTGTATCATTACCGCTGGCGTGTACCTGGGCAGCTCCGGCATACGCCCCTCGGACACGCTCCGCATCCTCCTCCATAAGCTGTTCGGCCTCGGGCTGCCGGAAGGCACGGACCCGAAAAACCTTTCTATCGTCTGGCTCCTGCGGCTCCCGCGGGTGCTTCTCGCGTTTCTGGCCGGCGGCAGCCTTGCCGTAGGCGGCGCCATAACCCAATCGGCGCTCCGCAACCCCCTGGCGTCGCCCTACATACTGGGCGTTTCCTCCGGCGCGTCCCTGGGCGCGGGCCTGGTCATTATAAGCGGGGTCTCCCTTCCCTTTCTCCGCGGCTTCACCCTGCCTCTGACGGGCTTCGCCTTCGGCCTTGGCACCGTGTTCCTCGTGGTGGCCTTTGCCGCACGGGTTGACAAGACCCTCTCAAGCCACACGATTATCCTCTGCGGCATGGTCTTCTCCCTGTTCGTGGGGGCGCTCCTTACAAGCGCCACCGCGATTTTCTCTGACGACATCAAGCGCATAGTCCTCTGGCAGATGGGAACCTACGCCATGCGCGGCTGGCTCTACGTGCGTCTCATCCTGCCCTTCTCGGTCATAGGCATAGCCGGCGCCATGCGCTATGCGCGGGAGATGGATATGCTTGCCTTCGGGGACGAGCAGGCTCTCTCCGGCGGCGTGGAGGCCGGCGCGGTACGGAAACGCCTCCTCTTCTTTTCCACCCTGCTGACCGGCGCGGCGGTGTCCCTGAGCGGCGTGGTGGGCTTTGTGGACCTTATCGCCCCCCACGCGGCGCGCCGTGCCGCGGGCTCCGCGCACCGCCTCCTTATTCCCGTGTCCTTCCTTTTCGGCGGCTCCCTTATGGTCATAACCGACCTCGTGGCGCGAACCGTCATTTCCCCGTCCGAACTCCCCCTGGGCGCCATAACCGCGCTTATCGGCGCGCCGTTTTTCTTTTGGATCTATTTCAAAAGCCGAACAAGGGCCGCGGCGTAGCCTATGCTCGTTACGGTTGCCCGTCTAAGCGCCGGTTACGGCGGCGCGGACGTCATAAAGGACATAGAATTTGAGGTACGCTCCGGCGAGAGCCTCGCGGTTCTGGGAACCAACGGGTGCGGCAAAAGCACGCTCCTCAAAGCTATGGGGCGCCTTATCGGGTATCGCGGGACGGTTTCCATTGATTCGCGGGATATAACCGGCTTTTCCCGTCGGGATCTGGCAAAGAACATCGCGCTTTTGGGACAGAACACGCCGGTATGTTTCCCCTATACCGTGCGGGAAACCGTTTCTTTGGGGCGCTACGCCTACGGTCGGGGACTTCTCCCGCGCCTTTCGCGGGAAGACGAGCGGCGTATCGCCGAAACCATGGACCGCCTTGACCTCACGGACATCAAAGACCGGATGATAGACGAACTTTCAGGGGGACAGATCCAAAGGGTGTTTCTGGCAAAGACGATTGTCCAGGACCCGGGGCTTATTCTGCTCGACGAGCCGGCCAACCACCTGGATCTAAAAAACCGGATTGAGATACTGGGCTACCTTAAACAATGGGTAGGCGAAACCGGCAAGACCCTCGTCGGGGTATACCACGACCTTACCCTGGTCCACCACTTCGCGGACCGCGCGCTTCTTATGAAGAGCGGCAGGCTTGCCGCGTGGGGCAGCGTCAGAACCGTGCTGACCCGTGAAACGCTGCAAGAGGTCTACGGGATAGACGTATTCGGTTTCATGCGCGCCTCCCTTTCCTTCTTCCAGCCGCAGCCTCCGCAGCCTCCGGCTGTTTCATAAGCCGCCGGCGGCGGCGGCACAAAAGCGCCCCGAACAACGACTGTCCGCTTACAGCCGCCCCGCTTCAGACACAACTCCCCGCTTTACCACCACGCCTCCGCGCTTCGGGGACACCGCTCCGCGCTCTGGAGGTGCGCACCTTTGCCCCGGAGGTGCGCACCTTTGCCGTGCGGGTGCAAGCCCGCGCTCTGCGGGTGCAAGCCCGCGTCGTGGCGGGAAGTATTTCCGTGGCGCTAGGACGGAATTCTGTGACGGAGATAAGTATCCCCAAGGCAGGAATGCGTGTCTCCGTGACGGAAATGCGTATCCCCGCGACGGAGATACGTGTCCCCGCGACGGAGATACGTGTCTCCAAGGCGGGGGGGTGGGGTGTCAAAGCGGGGCGTTGGGTGTCCAAGGCGGGGGTTGTGGCGGGAAAGCGGGGCGTTGTGTGTCCAAGGCGGGGAGTTGTGGCGGGAAAGCGGGGAGGCGTGTTGTCAAAGAGGGGAGTGGGGGGTATACTCTGTGGCATGATGCGTTGGATTTCACTTGGTATGCTTCTTTGTCTTATGTTCCTGCCCCTTCTTTTGACAAAAGCGCGTCCACAGGAAGCGGAGGCAGCGGGTGCGCCCTTTCCCCTGGGGCCGCTCGTTGGTGCGGCGCGGGAAAACACGGTTGTCTGGTCACCGGACTGGGCGCCGTCCATGCCCCCCGACGGGTTCCGCCTCTGCGCGGGAAACCCCGCGTCCATTACCCTTGTCATGGAAGACGGCGCGGAATACCGTGCGCGATGGAACCGCGAGGGCGCGCTCACCGCGTTTCCCGCGCTGGTACACGGGGCTTTCGCGCAGGTAACAAGGGAGGCCGCGTCCCGCGGGCAGCCTGAAAGCCTCACGGTTTTTGGCGGCGCCGGCACGGTTACGGCTACCTTTATAGGTAATCCCGATCCCCTGTCCCTTGCGCGGGTAACGCGGGAGGGAACCGTCTCTTTCGCGGCAATCCGGCATGACTTCCGCGCCGAAACCTGGTACGACGCCGAGGGAAGCGTGCTTGCCCATTTCGCGGCATCCGAAGGAAACGTCCGGCAGAGTACGGCCCGCTCTTCCGCAGGGGAAAGCGTCACGACCCGCCATTACAACAGCTTCGGCGCGGTGTCCGCGGTTGAAAGCCCGGAAGGTGCTTTTTCCGCGCTCTACGGGGCGGAACACCGCCCAAGATACTGGAAACGGCAGGAGGCCGGCGCCGTAGCCGAAAGCCTTACCCTCCAATGGGACGGGCGGGGGCTACTTCTCTCGATAAAAGCGGAAGACAGCGGCGCGGAGATTCGCTACGCCTATACCCTCGACAGTCGGGGGAATTGGACGGAGCGGCGGGAATACCGCATGGAAAGCGCCGTCGGGGTTCTCGCGCCAAGTAAGCCGGCGGTGGTGCGGCGCGTTATTTCTTACCGATAATTTTACTGACCGGATGAAAGGAGATACCATGAAAACAGCAATAAGGAGATTCGAGGCGCCATGGGTTTAGCGGTTGACTGGCGGGATACCAAGTATCGGGATACGTTTGCGGAGGAGCTGCGCGGCCTTGAGCGGCGGCGGGCGCAGGATAGGTGTACGGTTGCCGATCTGGAAGGGGTGCTCCTGCACCTCTACCAGATGGACGGCGCCGACTGGGTGGGGCGCGGAGAGGTGCAGGATATTACGATGGCGGCCACCATCGCGGCTTACGAGTGTTTCATCGCCGAGTGGAAGGCCGCGCAAAGCCCCTGAGCGCGGGGCGCCTGTTTAGCCTATCCGCACGGCGTAGAGCGCGTAGTTTTCCTTTTCAAAACAGACAAAGACCACCCGCCTGATACCCGGTACGGCGGGCAGCGTTTCTTTAACCGCGGCGAGCGAGAGTTCGCAGGCCCGCTGTTTGGGGAAGGTATGGGCGCCGGTCCCCAGGTTGGGGAACGCGATGCTTTCCATGCCCGCGTCGTGGGCCGTGAGGAGGGAGGAGCGGTAGCACTCGGTAAGGGATTTCGCCTCCTCCCACCCGCCGCCCATATACACCGGGCAGGCGGTATGGATTATCATTTTACAGGGCATTTTGTACCCTTGGGTGCTGATATTCTCCCCAAGCGCGATGGTTTTCCGCTCGTCCATAATCCGCCGCAGTTCCGTCATAAGGAGCGGGCCCGCGGCCCTGTGGATCGCCGCGTCCAGCGACCCTCCGCCGATTACCACCCGTGCGGTGGTTCCGTTTACCACCGCGTCAACAGGTACGGTGGTAATATCGCCTTGCATCAATTCTAGTATAGCCATACTGTCAGTATACACCACAACCTCCGGCCCGTCTCCGCCCGCCGCAGCCTCCGGCCCGTCTCCGACGGTTTCAGCACTGTTGTTTCTTAAATGGTGCAACACCGTGTCCGGTGAGCGGACTGGCTACTGTTGAGGCGCGGCTTACGCTTCGCGCAGCCTCCGGCTGTTTCATAAACTTCCCGCGCCGCGCTTCAAACAACGACCGTCCGCTTACCGCGCCTCCGCCCGCCGGCGGCTGTTCCGTAAGCTTCCCGCCCCGCGCCCGAACAACGACTGTCCGGCGTACCGCAGCCTCCGCCTGCCGGCGGCGGGTGGCACATAAGCTTCCTGCCACGCGCCCGAACAACGACCGTCCGCTTACCGCGCCTCCGACGGTTTCATAAGCGTCCCGCGCCGCGCCGTTCCTTGTCCACGTCACTCTGTCGACAGAATGAGTCGTTGTAAGGTAATGAATTACCAGCCAGTCAGCCCCGCGCTTTTTAAAGAATTGGGGAGGTTAGAAAAAAGCCTCCCCACACCCCACAGGGGAACCGAAGCGGAGGATACAAAGAAGCGCGAGGAAAAGATAGCGAAGCGGAGTCCTGTAAAAAAGACGCTGGCGGCCTATAAAAAAAGCGGTTGCGGATACGCAGGCGCGGCGCTATGATGGTGGAACATCGGAAATACGGAGGCGTAATTATGAAAAAGCGGGCGACCCTTGCGGTTTTGGCGGCTCTGGCGCTGACAACAGTAGCGGCGCGGGAAAAATACGCGCTGGTCATTGGAAACGCGGCGTATCCAGAGGCGCCGCTCAAAAATACGGTGAACGACGCGAACGACATGAAGACCGCGCTCGAACAATGTGGCTTTCAGGTAGATTGTATTACGAACGGGGCGCTTGAGCCTATGCTGGCCGGCATTGAGCGGCTCAAGCGGAACCTGCGCAGGTCGCGTACCAGCTACGGCTTTTTCTTTTATTCGGGACATGGTTCACAAATACATGGCGAGAACTTTCTTATTCCAGTGGACGCGGAGGCGTACAGTTACGCGATGGTACGGGCGCGGTGCGTTTCCCTTCAAATGGTGCTTGACGAGCTTGCGGATGCGGGAAACGAACTCAACATCGTGATACTCGATGCCTGTAGGTCCAATCCCTTTAAGGGGATACGCGACGCCGGACGCGGACTTGCGGTGGTGAGCGCGGCGTATCCGGGAAGTATCATCATGTACGCCACCGCCGCTAATTCGGTTGCATCTGACAACTGGGCAGGACGGAACGGGCTTTTTACCAAACACCTCTTGAACCAGCTGAAAGTCGAGGGCCTTGAGGTAACTGAGGTATTTAGAAGAACCGGCGCGGCAGTGGCAGAGGAGAGCGGCAACACGCAGTACCCCGAGCTGGCGGTGAAGTTTTATGGCACCGCCTACCTGGGGAGCGCCGGAACCCAGCCTGCCCCGCGCCCGCAGCCCGCGCCGTCTCAGGACGCCAACGCGCTCTCCAATCAAGGCACTGAGCATTACAACAGGGAGGAGTACGATGAGGCCATTGCCGCCTTCACTGCGGCGTTGCGCATTGACCCGAACCATGCTAATGCCAAGGGTAATCTTGCCACCGCTTACAACAATCGCGGCGTGGCGTATGCTAACAGAGGGGACTATGACCGTGCGCTCGCTGACTACACTGCGGCACTGCGCATTGACCCGAACCATGCCGCCGCCTATAGCAATCGCGGCGTGGCGTATGCTAACAGAGGGGACTATGACCGTGCGCTCGCTGACTTTACCGCGGCGCTGCGCATTGACCCGAACCATGCTGAAATTAAGGAAATAATTCAGATAATACAGCAGGCGCGGGCGCGGCGGTAAACGGCGTGTGCAAACTGCGGACAACGGCGGCCAGGGGAACCGAAGTGGAAGATCAAAAAGTGGAAGGAAAAGAGCGCGAAGCGGAGTCCTGTAAAAAAGCCGCTGGCGGCCTGTAAAAAAGAAGGCTTGCCCTGCGCCTGTTTTTGACGGTACTATAAGACCTAATGAGAACTTTTACGAAGTCCATAAAACTAAACGACGTGTGCTATGATATTCGCGGGCCGGTGCTCAAAGAGGCGAAGCGCATGGAAGCCCAAGGCTTTCAGGTCTTG
>JAITHR010000151.1 GCA_031279895.1 Spirochaetaceae bacterium | reverse complement strand
TAAAAGGTATACCTTTTGTCGTAAAAGGTATACCGGATGCCGTAAAAGGTATACCTTTTGTCGTAAAAGGTATACCTTTTGTCGTAAAAGGTATACCGGATGCCGTAAAAGGTATACCTTTTAAGCCGGCCTTACGCGGGGGAGAACCGTCTCTTGCTATCGATAAGTCGTTACGCGGTAATAAGTAATAATCGGAGCGGGAGCCGCCGCCGTCTCCGACGCCGCCTCCGGCGGTTCCATAAACGTCATGCGCCGCGCTCCGAACAACGACTGTCAGCTGACCGTCCGGCTTTGAGCCGCTCCGCAGGACGCTTATATGCCCCCGCCGCCGGCGGGCCGCCGGCGGGTTACGGGCGGGAAAGGCGGTGGAGAAATAACGATGCGGCGTGTGCGGCGTCAATGCTCTCCACAAAGCCGGTACCCGGAATACGCACCAGAGCCGAACAGTAACTCTGGATGTCCGGCGGAAGGCCGGCCTCGTCATCGCTTATCACCACCATAATCCCCGCCCTGTCCATGCGGGAAAACTGCGGGCCCAGGCGCTCCTGCTTGTCCCGAATAATGGCCTCCATGTCGTCAATCCGCTGGCGGGAGCGCCGTTCCGCGCCTATGGTAATCAGCGCCTTCGATGCGTCCCGCAAAAACGCGGCCATATCCCGCACCTTGCGGAATACCACATATTCCATGCCCCCTTCGGCAGCCCGATACGCGGCGCCGCTTAACCGCGCCGGCGCGTCCCGCTCGGAAAGCACGATAAAATGAGCGTCAAAGAAAGCCGCTGACCGGACAATCGCGCCAAGGTTGTAATCACTCCCAATCGAATGAAGGAACACGCCGGTCTTCCCCTCACGCGCCCAAAAATCAATGTCGGCGCCGTTGACGTTACGCACTTCCGGTTCCGCGATCATGGCCACCACCCCCTGATGGCGGGGGATTCCGCACATCCGCTCCAGTTCCTCGTCTTCACAGATCTTGTAGGGATGTTTCCGCTCCGCCAGAGTTTTGCACGCTTTCGCAAAGAGCGGGAGCCTGTCCTGCCGTATAAAGAGGCGGTTGATATGTGCCGGATGTTCCTCCGCCAGAGCCGCGACCGTCTGCAAACCGCACACGGCTAATTCGTTGGTAAGTCTGTTACGCATAGTTTTTTCGGCTTTTCCGTTCCGATTTTTTTGTATAGCCTATCGTATAGAGGCGCCGATAGACAAGGCGCGTATCGTATGCTACGCTGTCGGCATGATACGTTTTATCGATCACGCCGCCATGGGGCGGGGCCAGCACGGATGGCTGGACAGTCATTTTCATTTTTCCTTTGCGGACTATTGCAACCCGGACAATATCAATTTCGGGGTACTGCGGGTTATGAACGACGATCTGGTGCAGAGCGGCACCGGATTTGACACCCATCCGCACGAGAACATGGAAATCATCTCGTATGTGGTGGACGGGGAGCTTACCCATCAGGACAGCATGGGAAACCGGCGCGCCCTGACCCGCGGGCAGGTGCAATATATGAGTGCCGGCACCGGCGTTACGCACAGCGAATATAACTGCGGCGCGGGCATCCTGCGATTCTTTCAGATCTGGCTGTTTCCAGACAAAAAGGGGTACCCGCCGAACTACGGGGACGTGCGGTTCAAACTGGAAGACCGGTTTAATCGGTGGCTGGGGCTGGCAACATCCGTGGAGAATACGGAGAGCGCGGCGCCTATCAGGGTTCACGCGGATATAAACGCATACGCCGCGATTATAAACCCCGGCGGGTCTCTTGACTTTGCGGTGGGTGCCGGGAGGCAGGCGTATCTGGCGCTTATTGAAGGGAAAGCCGCTCTGCGCGGCGTATCCGGCGCCGGCGCGGATCTTTCCATGCGGGACGCTGCGGAGGTGGTCGGCGAAGACTTTGCGGTGCGTACCGCAGGGGAGGAGCCGGCGCATCTTCTGGTTATTGAAATGGCGCGTTGCTGAGCCGCACTGCCGCGCCGGAAGGTTACGGTTGTTCGTCCGGCGCCTCGTCCCCTGTTTCTCTGTTGCCGCGCACTTCGTCGGCATCAAGAATATCCAAGAGTTCCACTTCAAAGACGAGTGTTGCGTAGGGCGGCACCACGGACCCGCCGCCCCGTTCCCCGTAAGCCAGGGCCGAAGGTATGAAGAGGCGGTAGGCGGCGCCGACCCGCATAAGCTGCAAGCCTTCCGCCCAGCCCGGAATAACCGCGTAGAGCGGGAATTCGGCAGGCTCGCCCCGCTCATAGGAGCTGTCAAAGACCGTGCCGTCAATAAAAGCGCCGCGGTAATGGGCGCTCACGGTGTCGGTTTCCATCGGGTATTCGCCGGTTCCCTCGTCAATAATTTCGTATTGCAAGCCGCTTTCGGTGGTGTGTATCTCCGGCTTTTTGCCGTTTTCTTCCAGAAACGCCCGCTCTTTTTCCCTGCTTTCCTCAGCCTGTTTCGCCATGCTCGCAAGGATCGCGGCCTGTACGCGCTCCAAGGCTTCTTCCATCGTGAAATCAGTGGCTTTGTCTTCCAGAATGCCCCGCATCCCTTGGGTAAAAGCGCCGTAATTAAAGGTGAGGCCGGTTTCTTTGAGTTCCGACCCGATAACCATCCCAAAGGCGTAGCTTGTGTTCCCGTCCGCGCCGGATGCCGCGTCTACTTTTCCTTCGGCATACCCGATTGCGCCCAGCGCGAAAACGAGCGCCATGCCAATAATACTCTGTTTCATTTTTCCCATCTTTTTCCCCTTTTCCCCTTTTCCGTTCCTGTTTTCATGCCTGATTTTTTTCTCCGCCTCGCGCTGTTTGTTCCCCAAGGCGCGGCGCGTTCCGGTTATGTGACGATGTTATTTAACGATAGTGAGAAAGTCCACTTCAAAGACGAGCGTTGCGTAGGGGGGAATGCCCCCTGGGGATCCCTGGCTGCCGTAGGCCAATTCCGACGGGATAAACAATTGGTACTTCCCGCCTTCGCGCATCAGCTGGAACCCTTCGGTCCAGCCCGGAATGACCTGTTCAAGGGAGAATTCCGTCGGCTGCCCGCGCTTATGGGAGCTGTCAAAGACCGTGCCGTCAATAAAGGTTCCCGTGTAATGTACTCTGACGGTATCGGTTTTCTGGGGCGTCGCGCCGGTTCCTTCGGTAGTAACTTGGTACTGCAAGCCGCTTCCGGTGGTGTGTACCTCCGGCTTTTTACCGTTTTCCGTTAAAAACGAGCGCTGTTCTTCCCGGTACGTCTCGGAGCGTTCTTTTTCAATCTCATTAAAGACGCTGTTTACCTGCGCCACCGCTTCCTCGAAGGTAATGGCGGTCTTTTGGTCTTCAAGGTACTCCCGAAACCCCCGCGCAAGGGCGTTATAGTCTATTTCAAGCCCGCGGAAATCCTCTTTGCACGAGGAGCCGATGACCATGCCGAGGGCGTAACTGATATTTTGGTCTAATACGGTGCCGTCGGACGACGGTGTTTTGGACGCGGTCTTTTCACTGTTTTTACAGGCGCTTAACGCGGCCAGTACAAGGCAGAAAAAAAACACGGATTTATTTCGCATAGTTCCCTTCCATTTGACATTTAGATTGAATTAGGAAAACGGAAAATCAGAAAAAGTTTTGACCGGCATAATCGGCGTCCGTTCCGTGCGCTCTGCGCCGCGCATTCCCGCAGCGCTCCTCCCTCTGTTCCCGCTCCTTTCGCTGTACCGCTCCCTCTGCTCCCTCTGTACTGCCGCTCCCGCATTCCCGCCACACTTCTCTGCTCCTGCTGCCGCTGTACCGCTCCTCCCGCTCCCCCGCTTCATCCTTCCAACCCTCCAACCCTCCAACCCTCTGAACGCCGATGTTTCTGTGGTCCTAGACCGGTTTTTTTACTATCATAGTAACCCTTTGAGCCGCGCTGGATTCGAACCACCGACCCACGCCTTAAAAGGGCGTTGCTCTACCTACTGAGCTAGCGGCCCCGCATAAATGATATGTTTATTAAGGTAGTAATAAACAAGAAAAATGTCAATA
>JAITHR010000144.1 GCA_031279895.1 Spirochaetaceae bacterium | reverse complement strand
GCGAAGACCGGCGCCTCCGGCGCGGCTTTTTCCGCTTCTTTCCGGTTACAGCCGAACAGTACGGCGCAGCTTATAAGGAGCGATACCCATGCCGTTTTTCTTGTTTCTCTCATGTTCCTCACTTTCCTCACTTTTCTCATCGTATACCCCCGGACAGGGTTCCGAAAGGTACACCTACCGCGTATTCAAGATCAATAAGACCCTGTAGATAGGTGAAGTTCTGTTCCAGAATACCTATTCTGGCTCTCCGTAGTTCCAGCTCGGCGTTCTGCACTTCCAAAAGGTCTTGCAGGCCCGCCCGATACGCGGTTTCCGTGAGCCGGTAGGTGCGTTCCGCAAGGTCAACCGTGCGCCCCTGGGCTTCGGCGGTGATCCGCGCTTTCTCAAGGTTGAGTATGGCGCTGTAAATCTCGATTTCCGTGCCGCGCACCGCTTGGGCAAGGCCCACATGAAGGAGGCGCAGGTTGTCGTCGATGTCCCGCAAGCCCTGACGCTCGGATCCGAAAGGGAACAGGCCGTTCAAACGGAACCCCAGACTGAAAGTCCAGCTTGACTGCTGGGTTTTCCATGCGTCGTCCACCGCGTACCAGCCGCTTACGTTGTCCCACAGCGTCGGGTGCATACTCAAGCTCAGCGTAAGGCTGGGGGTAAAGATCTTATAGAACGTAGCTTTCCGCTGGCTTTCCAAAAGGAGGATGCTCTGTTTGAGTTCCATAATATCCGGCTTGTTTCTGGAGGCCGCGGAGATAAGCTCCTTCACCTCAAGGGGCGCGAACGCGGGGACCTGTTCAAGGGGAATAAGCTCAAACCGGGTATCATAGGGAAGTCCCAGGTTCATGGCGAACTGGGCCATACTGAGCTTAAACCCGTTTTCCGTCTGATCGATCGTGGGCTTCATGTTCTCCATGGCAACCTGCGCCTGAAGCATGGTCAGCTCCGGCGCGAGGCCCGCACGGTAATTGGCGCGGGCGGTCTCAAGGCGCCGTTCCGCGGCGGCCAGGCTCTCGCGCAATAAGGCGATATTCTCCTGAATAAGAAGCATATTGTAGTACGCCTTGCGCACGTCCCGCTCAAGCTGGGACTTTGCCTTGTCAAGGGCAATGATGCCCGCCTCGTAATCCAGTCTAAGGTTCCGCATCCCCTCGAAGAGCGCCGCGTTCAGGCTGAGAGACGCCGAAGCCGACAGGGGAATAAACCGCCACTGGACCGGCGCGGGCGCGAGCGGGCTTGCGGGCTCCGCCTTATAGAGTGAACCGGTCGCGGCGGCGCTTATATCGAGTGAAGGAACCAGCACGTTCCACGCGGTATCCGCCTTGCGTCTCTTCATGCCCGCGGTAATCCGTGCGGACTCAAGGGTGAGATTGCTCTTGAGCGCCAGGTCCACCGCCTCGTCAGGAGACAGCCGCCGCGCCGCGCCTGCCTCCGGTTCCTGGGCGAACCCAAGCCACGCGAGCCCGGCGCACAGCGCGAGGAGTGCGCCTTTCTTGGATACGCCGGCTCTGACCTCGGCTCCGAACAGTACGGCCCTGCCGTACCTACCTGCTATCATACAAAAACTCCTTATGCGCGGCCTTAAGCACGTGATTGCCACCGAGACTTCCGGCCAGTCTTACGCCCGCCGTTTTTCGATAGGCGCGGCGCGTATGGGCATTCAGCCCACTTTTTTATAATTTTTCTATAAATCCCCTCATAATCCCCTCATGCCCAGAGCGATAAAGCGGAACAGGCGCCTGATACTCTCATTGGACAAGGCGGATGCCCCGTCCTTTTCGGTCCGGCGCGTTAAGATGTGGACAATCAGAAAGAGGATCATAAGGCAGAGCCGTTCCGACCGGTCGGACAGGAACACGTTTTCGCCGGTTTCGGGAAGTCTAAGGTCAATTTCTTGAAAGGCGCGGTACAACCTGCAAAGGCGCGGGAAGGGGTTGGTTTTCAAATCCAGCGTTTCAAACCGCCTCGTCTTAATCCAGCTTGCGGAAAGAAGTATCTCCGAGCGCGCCCGAAGGTAATCGGCCACGGAAAAGAGCGTCAGGTAGAGGCGCTCCGCCGGTATCTCCGAGAGCCTGCCGCCCTCTTCCGCGTAGTGGATAATCCGGTCGAACTCGGTAACAAAGAGGCGGCGCAGCATATCCTTTTTATTCTTGAAATGGGAGTACAGCCCGCTTTTGGAGAGGCCGGAACAGCGCGCCACCATATCCATCGAGGCTTTATACGGCCCGGCCTCGGCCACCGCTTTGGCCACCGCTTTAAGCAGGGCCTCCCCCTCGCCGGTTTCGTAACTCCGTTCCCCGATACGCCCCTCAAGACAGGCGTACTCAAGCTCCCCGACGGTCTCCCGCGCTACTCCAAGGCCCTCCGCGATGATTTTCTCCGCGAACGCGATAAGGTCTTCCGCATCCGGCGCGACCGGCGCCGCACGGTCCGGCAGGTCGGCTATGGGCCGGTGGAAGTAGCCTATGACAAACGTGATCACCCCCATAATAAGCTGAATGAGAGACGGATAGGGTTCGGGGGTGTTTTGGCGGTCTTCCCGCTGAAACCGCCGCAGGTCAATGCCCCGCTCCAGAAACTGATCGAAAATATTCCGTTCGTTTCCACAGTGCCGCACGATGGAAAAGACAAACATCTCTTTATGGCGGATATAATATTCGAGCATGGCGCGGGAGACGCAAAGAAGCCCGCCGCCGGGGTCTTCGAGGGCGCGGGCCGTATCATACCGGGGTTTGATAAACGCCGCGTATCGGTCGAAAAACGAGGCGTACATGGCGTCAAGGAGCGCCTGTTTGTTTTTGAAGTGCCGGTAGAGCGCCGGTTTGCTCACGCCCAGGGCGCGGGCAAGTTTTTCGAGGCTGGTGGACTGGTACAGATCCCGCCCCCAAACGCTGAAAGCGGCGGTAATGATCTCTTGTTTGGTCATAGTATAGTTACCGACTGGTCGGTAACTATACTATACGCATATCCGCCTTCCCAAGTCAACCGCCTCCGGCCCGCCTCCGGCGGTTCCAACGGCTTCCTGATACGCGGCTCAAAGCAGACGTTGATTGCTTACAGCCGCTGTGCGGGACGCTGTTTAAAACAGCCGGAGGCTGGGCGGAGGCGGCGCTGTGCGGGAACAGGTAAATCCGCGATACATACCGATAATCTTACCATATACCGGCTTACGCCGCCTCAGGCCCGCCGCCGGCGGTTCCATAAGCGTCCTGATAGGCGGCTCAAAGCGGGCGGAGATTGCTGAGAGGCGCTGCGCGGGACGCTGTTTAAAACAGCCGGAGGCTGCGGAGGCTGCGGAGGCTGGGCGGGGGAGGTAAACTGATGATTGAATATGTGGTTCCCGGCAATATTGACGACCGGATTTTGAGGAGAGGAGCGGATCTTCTTACGGCAGGCGGGCTCTTGGCGCTGCCCACGGACACAAGCTGGAGCGTCGTCTGTTCGATTACGGCGCGGGGCGGCGTAAAAAGACTTAAGGAGCTTTCCGCGGAACGGGAGGAGCGGCACTTCACGCTGCTCTGCGGGCGCATTTCCCAGTTCGGCGAGTTTTGCAGCATGGACAATACCCGCTTCCGTCTTATAAAGCAGCTTACCCCCGGCCCCTATGTGTTCATCCTCAAAACGCTCCTCGGCACCGAAAAGAAACTCGGACTGCGGCGCAAGGAAATCGGGCTGCGAATCCCCGACCATCCGGTACCGCTGGCGCTTATCGGGAAGGCCGGCGCACCGCTCTATTCGATAACCGCCAAGCGCTCCCTCATATCCGACGGAAACCGGCAGGACGCGGCGCCGGCGCGGGACGGGGATTTTCCGGTCATCCTTGAGGAGGAGCTTTTTGAAGAGGGGTGGGAACTGGAGGCGCTCGACGGTATCGACCTTATCCTCGATTCCGGCGAGGAACGGCAGCGGGTATGCTCCAGTATTCTGGATATGAGTGACGGCGAAGTACGCCTCCTCCGCGCCGGCGCGGGCCCCTGGCCCGTGTGAGAGGGGGAAAACGGTGCAGACAAACTGGATCAGGGTGCTGCTCAAACAGCGCATAGCGATTATTGCCGTCATTCTCTCCCAAATAGGGTTCATGCTTGCTCTTATCGCGGGATCGCTCCTCTTTTTCCGCTACGTCAACTGGATACTGCGCGGGATAAGCGTGCTGGTCTGCATCGATATTATAAACAAAAAGCGGAAGCCGGCGTATAAACTTTCGTGGATATTTCTCATCCTGCTCTTTCCCATCTTCGGCGGCTTCCTCTACCTCGTGTTCCACTTCCAGTCGGACTCGCGGGTCTTCCGCCGCAAAATAGAAAGCGCCCGCGGCAGGTGCCGTCCTTTCTATGTTACGGACCCGGAGGCGCTCGCGGAACTCGTCGCGGCGCGTAAGGAGTACCGCACGCTGGCGCGGTACCTCCATGAAAAGGTGGGGTATCCGGTGTACGCCCATACGAGAACCGAATACTTTAATTCCGGCGAGGGCTTCTTTATACGGGTGCTTGAGGAGCTTGAGAAAGCGGAGCGCTATATCTTTCTTGAGTTTTTCATCCTGCGTATGGGGGTTATGCTTGACCCTATCATCGAGATTCTGGAGAGAAAGGCGCGCTCCGGCGTGGACGTGCGCCTTATGTACGACGACCTGGGGTGTTTCATGTCCCTGCCGCCCCACTTCCCGCAGTACCTCCGGGAGCGCGGCATACGGTCCCAGGTGTTTAACCCGTTTACCCCGCTCCTTTCCTCCCTTCAGAACAACCGGGACCACCGGAAAATCATCGTGATTGACGGGAAGACGGCGTTTACCGGCGGGGTCAACCTTGCGGACGAGTATATTAACGCCCTTGAGCGCTTCGGGCATTGGAAAGACGCGGCGATTATGGTATACGGTGAGGCCGCCTGGTCTTTCACCCTGATTTTCTTGCAGATGTGGAACGTCGAGCTGAAACAAAAGGACGATTTCAAGTCGTTTTACCCCTGGACCCGGGATCCCTGTCCGGTTTCTTCCGCGGGCTACGTCCAGCCCTACGCGGACAACCCGATTGATCCCGAAAACGTGGGGGAACACGTCTATATGCAGATTATAAACAACGCCAAGGAGTACGTGTACATCAACACGCCCTATCTCGTGGTGGACGACAACCTCATCTCGGCGCTGACCCTGGCGGCGAAGAGCGGGGTTGACGTGCGGATTATCACGCCCCACCGGTGGGACAAGAAAATCGTGGCGGTTACCTCCCGCTCGTTTTACCGGCAGCTTGTGTCCTCCGGCGTGAAGGTGTACGAATATACCAACGGCTTCAACCATTCAAAGACCTTCGTGTCGGACGACCGCGTGGCCACCGTAGGCACCATAAACCTTGATTTCCGCAGCCTCTACCTCCATTTCGAGTGCGGCGTGTGCGTGTACGAGGATCAGACGGTACAGGCCGTCAAAGCGGATTTCCTTGCCACCCTTCCCCTCTGCCATCAGATTACCCTCGAAGACTGTGCGCGAAACGCTTTCCAAGTGATGCTGCAAGACATCCTGCGCCTCTTCGCCCCCCTCATGTAACCGCAGCCTCCGCAGCCTCCGGCTGTTCCAAACATGGCCGCCTGTTGTTTCAAATTTGTGCAACACCTTGTCCGGTGAGCGCGTCAGTGCTGTTGAGGCGCGGCTACGCTCTCGCGCAGCCTCCGGCTGTTTCAGCATGGCCGCCTGTTGCCTCCGAATGGTGCAACACCCCGCCGGCAGCGCCGGAGGCACAGCATGGCCGCTTGTTGTTTCCAAGTAGTGCAACACCCTGTCCGTTTAATTTACTGGTTACTGTTGAGGCGCGGCTACGCTCTCGCGCAACGGCGGGCGGTTTGGGAGCTATGCGTTGTTGTGCGTCGTAAGGGGCGGCGCGTTGTTCGGGGCGCGGCGCGTCTTGCGTCGGTGGGGGGTTTGGGGGGTCTATGACCCCCCAGCCGCCGCCGTCTCCGACGGTTCCAACGTCTTCCCGCGCCGCGCCCGCCCGCCAGTCGGTCAGCTGACAGTCGCGGTTCGGAGCGCACCCGCCCCCGCTTTGACGACACAACTCCGCGCTTCAGGCACACAACTCCCCTCTTTGACAACACGCCGTCCCGCTTCGGCGCCCCGCCGTCCCGCTTTGACGACACCGCTCCGCGCTTCGGCACCACGCCTCCGCGTCATGGAGATCCGGATCCGCGCTCTGGAGATCCGGATCCGCGCTCTGGAGATCCGGATCCGCGTCATGGAATTCCGCACCTTTGCCCCGGAGGTGCGCACCTTTATCACGGAGGTGCAGGCCCGCGATTTGGCGGGAGGGGGTTTGCTTTGGGGACAGGGGGTTCTGCCTTGGGAAGCGGGGGTTCCGTTTTGGGAACACGGCTCCCTGTTTTAGGGTGCGGGAATTCCGTTTCAGGGGGACGGAATTCCGTCACGGAAATCCGAATTTCTGTGACGGAAATACCGGTGTATAACCGCCGGTCGGGGGGCGGAATCCTGTGGATACGGCGTAGTAAGTATATATTAGTAAAGGAGTTATTGCCCGCCAGACTCCGGCTGTTTTAAGCGGCGTCATGCGGAGCGGCTCTCAGCGGACGGCGACTGACTAGCTGCCTCCGGCGGTTGGGGGAACCGGTTCCCCCAAACCCCCCACCGACGCGAGACGCGCCGCGCCCCGAACAACAACCCGCCCCTTACCGCGCACAACAACGCACGGCTCCCGAACCGTCGGAGACTGCGCGAAGCGTAGCCGCGCCTCAACAGCAGCCAGCCCGCTCACCGGACACGGTGTTGCACCATTCGGAAGCAACAGGCGGCCATGCTGTGCCACCCGCCGCCGGCGGGCGGAGACGGTTGTGTAGGGGGCGGGTATGGCGTATTATTGGGGTATGCGTACACCAAAACAGCCGGAGCCGGATACCGGCGCCGCATCCCGCGCCGCGGCAGCCTACCGGCACGCCATACGCCCCCAAAACAACCCGCAGGAAAGCGCGTCGGCGTTTGTCCGAACGGAACCGTGCCCGAAAAACGCGAAACAGTGGGAAACGCGCTTTAATAAAACCTTAGAAAAGAAAGAAAAAGAGCGGGCCGAAAGTAGCGGGGACGCGCCCGCGCCGGAGTCGAAATACCGGCGGGTAGCCAAACTGCTCGTGCTTATCGGATCCGAAGAAGCTTCAAAGATACTCTCCCACCTTGAGAGCGCACAGGTTGAGGCCGTTGCCGCGGAGATTGCCGGTATCCGCAGCATAAGCGCCGAGGAAGCCGCGTCGGTGATACTGGAGTTCCGCTCCCTCCTCTCGCACCCGTACCGGTACGCCGATGCAGCCGGCGGCGTGGAGACGGCGCGGGATCTTTTACACGCCGCCTTCGGGCGGGAGAAGGGGGAGGCTATCCTGCGGCGGACCGTGCCGGATTCCCGCCTCGATTCGTTTGATTTTCTTGAGAAACTGCCGGGGGAACAGCTCGTCCTGCTTTTCAAAGACGAAACGGTCGCGGCAGAGGCGCTTATCCTCTCCCGCCTCCCCCCCAAACTGGCAGCCGAAGTCCTGGCGGCATCCCCGCCGGAGCGGAAAGTAGACCTCATCCGGCGTATCGCCCGCCTCGATAAAACGTCGCCCGAAGTGCTTGAGCGGATTGCCGGCGCGCTTCAGGAAAAAGTGCGCCGCATGGGGGACGCGGTGCGCACCGATACCGGATCCGGCGTGGACGGCCTTAACGCGCTGTCCGCCATTCTGAAATCCGCGGACCCGTCTTTCGGGGAGCGGATACTCGACGAGCTGGGTGCCGAAGACCCGTACCTGCGCGCGGACCTCAAAGAGCGGCTCAATACCCTGGACGACGTGGTAAAGGCCGAGGACCGGGCCATTCAGGACAAGCTGTTTTCAATGTCCGACCATGACATCGTGCTGCTTCTTAAAAACCGCTCTGTTGACTTCACCGAGAAAATACTTGCCAACATCTCCGCCGAGCGCCGGGCCCATATACGGGAGGAAACGGACGTCCTGGGGCCGGTTCGGAAACGGGACGTTGACAAGGTTGCGAAGGAATTTCTGGACTGGTTCAGGGAAAACCGCGAAGCCGGCCATATTTTATTGCTAGACGACGAGGATATAGTGCTATGAAAACACGGAAAACCGCACTGTGCGCGGGAAAGGTTCTGGAGAGCGGGTTTGAGATCCTTGAAACCCCTCTCCTTGAGGAACTCGGGGCCACGGGAATCTGGGCGCGGCACCAAAACACGGGCCTTGAAGTATTCCACGTGCTCAACGACGACGAAGAGAACCTTTTCGCCTTCGCGTTCGCCACCATACCGGAGGATTCCGCCGGCGCCGCCCATATTCTGGAACATTCGGTGCTCTGCGGCTCGGAAAACTACCCGTTAAAGGACACGTTTCTTATTTTGGAACAGGGGAGCCTCCAGACGTACCTTAACGCATGGACCTTTCCCGACAAAACGGTGTATCCCGCAAGCTCCACCAACGAGCGGGATTACTTCAACCTTATGGGGGTGTACGGGGACGCGGTGTTTAAGCCCCTGCTTACCAAGTGGACGTTTTTGCAGGAGGGATGGCGCCTCGCGTTTCTTCCGACCCCCAAAGAGGGGGCGCGTGGGGGCGGGGCGGAAGAGGCCGCGTTTACCGGCGTGGTCTATAACGAGATGCTGGGCGCTTTTTCAAGCCCTGACCGGTACATCCAGCACTGGTCCGTTGCCGGCGTTCTGACCGACACGCCCTACGCTTTCGAGTCCGGCGGGGATCCCGAACACATTCCCGATCTGACTTGGGAGAACCTGCGGGAGTTCCACAAAACGCGCTATTCCCCCGCGAACTGCCGCGTATTTCTGGCGGGCAGTATCCCCACGGAAAAGCAGCTCGCTTTCATAGCCGAAACGCTCCTCCCCGGGCTTCCGGCGGGCAAAGCCGCGCCGCCGGTTCCCAAGGCTTCCAGATGGCCGGCGCCGCGCACCGTTACGGCTCCCTGCCCGCCGTACAAGCCCCGGCGGTTCACCGTAACGCTCTCGTGGCTCTGCGGGGACTCCTCCGACAGTCTTGAAAGCCTGAGCCTTACGGCCCTTTCCGCCGTGCTTACGGGGCATGACGGGTCCCCGCTCTCCCGCGCGCTCGTTGATTCCGGCCTTGGGGAAGACCTTACCCCTTCGACCGGCCTTGAGACGGACCTTCGGGAAACGGTGATGACCGTGGGGCTTCGGGGCGTGGAACTGAAACCCGATCGGGAAAAAGAGGTGGAAGCTTTCATCATGGACACGTTGCGACGGCTCTTTGAAGAGGGCATCCCCAAGGAAGAAATCGAAGCCGCGCTTCTCCTTCTTGAGTTTTCCCACCGCGAGTTTAAGCGGGCTGACGGCCCCTGGTCCCTCATGTGGCTTCAAAGGTCCCTGCGCGGCTGGCTTCACGGGGCAAAGCCCTGGGAAAGGCTCCTCTTTATGCCCGCGTTTACCGCCTTAAAAGCGCGTATCGCCGCGGACAGCCGGTATTTTGAAAACCTTATGAAGAAATACCTTCTGGACAACCCCCACCGGGCGCTCGTAGCGATGAAGCCGGATGAGGATTTTATTAAAAAGCACCACGATACCGTGGCGGCGCGGATAAACGCGCTTGTTTCGCGCCTCGGGCGTGAGGGAGTGGCGGAACTGAAAGCCGAGGCCGCGGCGCTTGAGAAGCTTCAGGACGCGGAGGATCCGCCTGAGACCCTGGCGCTCATCCCGCACCTTTCCCGAAGCGACCTTTCTCCGGCTATTGACCGCATCCCCCGTACCGTCGCGGACGCATCCGGCATACCGGTTATGGGACACGACCTTTTTACCAACGGCATCACCTATATAGACCTGGGCTTTCCGGTTGACATCTTCGCGCCGGAGGATTACCTCTGGCTCCCGCTCTTTTCCAAGTTCGTGGTTTGTATGGGGCTTCCGGGTCTTGACTACGGGAACGTATCGAGCCTTATGGCCCGCACCCTTGGGGGCTTTTACGGGCTTCTTGAAAGCTCCTCGACGGTTCCCGGAACGCGCCGCGCCGCGGATCTGCCTGCGGGATTCCGCGAAACGCTCGACAGGGACTGGCTCATATACCGCGTCAAGGCTCTGGACGAAAAGATAGCCCCCTGTCTTGACATTGTTTTGCGGATAATCCTTGAGGCGGACTTCACCGATTACCGGCGGATTACGGTTCTTCTCGCGGAGCTGCGGAACGACCTTGACGCGACCCTTGTGCCCCTGGGAAACACCTATGTATCGGAACGGGCGGGCCGGCGTATTTCCAAAGCCGCTACGCTGAAAGAAATCTGGCGGGGCCTGCGCCAGTTCCGGTTTATCCACAGCCTTGAGAACGTGCCGGTTGAGGAGATAAGCGCGGCGCTGACGCGGATTCGGGACACCCTGGCGTCCCGCGCCGGCCTTATCGTGAATATCACCGGATCCGGCGATACCTTCGGCGCTTCCCTCGCGCATATCGGCGCGTGTTTCGGCAGGTTCGGGCCGCCCGGCGCCAATAATCCCCTGACAGCTGACGCGAAATCTTTCCACCCGCTTCTGGGAGAGGGGGCTGCGGATACGGCGCCCGGGGCCGACGAGGTTTACACGGTCCCGAACATCCATGTGGGCTTTGCCGGCATGACCGTGCGGGCGGCGCCGTTTTCCCCGTCGGATCAGGCTATTGAAAAGGTGCTTGCCCACGGGCTTGCCACGGGCGCGCTCTGGGAGGATATACGCATGAAAGGCGGGGCCTACGGCGCGTTTGCCAGCGCGGACCTTATCGAAAGCGCCTTTGAGTTTTCAACCTACCGGGACCCCAACCCCCTCCGCTCTCTGGATGCGTTTCACGCCGCGCTGCGGCGGACCGGACGCGCCGGCTTTGACGAGGAGTTCCTTGAGAAATCGATTATCGGCGTGTACGCCAAAGAAACCCATCCCCTGAGCATCACGGACAAGAGCATCGCGGACTTTCTCCGGTTCATCATCGGCTTTGAAGACCCTTACCGGGCGGCGCGGCGGGAGAAGCTTCTGGCCGTTACCGCCGAAGAAGTACGGGACGCCGCGTCGCGCCTTGCGAAGGAGCGGCCCTCGATGGTTATCCTTGCGGACCCCGTGCTTGCGGAGCGGGCCGCCGCCGCACTAGGGGGCATTCCGGTACAAGAACTTTCTCCGCACCCTAAGGCCTAGCCGCCTGCCAGACTGCTGATGCGCTCCGCAAGGGGCGCGGCGTCCCGATCCGCTTCCATGACCACTTCCGCCTCAAGGCCCTCGTCGTCGCGGTAACGCGCCGCGATGAGCGGCGCCGGCGCGAGGAGGACGCGCTTCCACCACGACCTTTCCACCCGAAACTCGGCGCCCACAAGACGCGCTTTGGGAATAAAAAACGTTTTCTCTTTCGGCGCTTCGCCGCCGCCGGCGTTGCGCGAGAGGGCGTCGAACCAGCTTTCGTGGGGAAAATGGTGGAAACGCGCCCCGCCGCTCGTGGCGATAAAGAGGCCCCAGAGGGGCCCTTCAAACGCTTTCCAGCCCCGGATATAGCGGGCGAGGCAAAATCCCAGAACCGTTTCCCCGATCGTGCGCTCATAGGAGCGCCAGAAGTCCGCGGGATCTTCTTTCCCGCGCTCTTTTTTGCTGAAAATCACGGTAACGTCCGGGACACCGCCACGGTTATACCGGTTCCCCGCCAGTCGGTAATGACCGGATCCCCGATTTTGACAGGCAGCGCGACGCGGAGGCGGTACAGGTCCGAAAGGAGGTCCGCTATCTGTTCTTTGGGGCAGGGGCTCAGGGTTTTTACCGGAACCCGCCTTACAGCCGGAAGGTTCCGGCTCTTTTCAGGGGGTTCCTCCGCAAGGGCGCAGGTCGCGGTAACCACCCGCTTGGGCGCCCGCGCTTCCTCCAGCGCGTAGACCGCTCCGCGGGGGCAGGCGTTGCCCATAACCGCGTCGTTTTCAACGCTCAAATCGCACCCGACCGGACAGATAATACATATAAGCGAGATCATGCTTCGTACTGTACCGGATACCCCTCCCAAAATCAACCGCCCGCCGGCGGCGGGTGGCACAGCATGGCCGCGTGTTGTTTCCAAATGGTGCAACACCTTGTCCAGTTAGCAGTCTGGCTGCTGCCCAGGCGCGGCTACGCTTCGCGCAGCCGGTACGCGGTTTTGGAGCCGTGCGTTGTTGCAGCCTCCGGCTGTTTCATAAGCTTCCTGATACCGCGGCAAACCACTCTCCGTCCCCTTAGAGCCGCGGCCCGCCCCAATGCTGCTGCAGACTGCGTAGATGCTGCCAAAGCGGAATTGACCGGTTCCGCCCCGATATGATTCATTTCCGCCTTGAAAAGATTCATTTCCGCCCCGGAAAGATTCATTTCCGCGACAAACGGAAGTCCTCCTGTTTCGGGCGGGTATCTCCCCACTTCAGCGCCACAACTCCGCACTTCAGGCACACGACGTCCCGCTTTGACGACACGCCTCCCCGCTTCGGCGCCACAACTCCGCACTTCAGGCACACCACTCTGCATTTTGACGACACGCCTCCCCGCCTTGGGTACACGCCCCCCGCTTTGACGACACGCTTCTCCGCCTTGGGTACACGCCCCCGCGCTTCGGGTACACGCGGCTACGCTTCGCGCAGCCTCCGACGGTTTGGGAGCCGTGCGTTGGTGCGCGTCGTAAGTGGCGGCGCGTTGTTCGGGGCGCGGCGCGTCTCGCGCTACCGTGGGGTCTGGGGGGCCCG
>JAITHR010000042.1 GCA_031279895.1 Spirochaetaceae bacterium | reverse complement strand
CGTTGCGCGAAGCGTAGCCGCGCCTGGGCAGCACTGACTCGCTCACCGGACAGGGTATTGCACTACTCGGAGGCAACAGGCGGCCTTGCTGTGCCACCCGCCGCCGGCGGGGTGTTGCACTACTTGGAGGCAACAGGCGGCCCGTCTCCGACGGTTCCATAAGCTTCCGGCGCCGCACTCCGAACCACGACTGTCAGCTTACCACGCCGCGCCCCTTACTACGCACAACAACGCACGGCTCCCGAACCGCCCGCCGTTGCGCGAAGCGTAGCCGCGCCTCAACAACAAACAGTGAAGTAAACGGACACGGTGTTGCACCATTACCAAGCAACAGGCGGCCCGTCTCCGACGGTTTCATAAGCTTCCTGATACGCGCTCCGAACCACGACTGTCAGCTTACCACGGGCAGCCCCTTACTACGCACAACAACGCACGGCTCCCGAACCGACCGCCGTTGCGCGAAGCGTAGCCGCGCCTGGGCAGCACTGACTCGCTCACCGGACAGGGTGTTGCACTACTTTGAAACAACAGGCGGCCATGCTGTGCCACCCGCCGCCGGCGGGTTGCGGGAGGGCATATTCTTCTCGTATAGTGAACCATGGCACAAGTTGAAATCAGGGCGCCGGTTTCGGTGGTGGATAACGCGGGAAGGCCGTCGAACTTCGGCTGGGCGCGCTCCGCGCTCTTTCAATACGATCCGGACCTCGTGCGGGTCCCCCGCCGGCGGATAAACGAGTCTGACCGGTATATCGTCTTTTCCTCCACCCACCTTGTCGTATTCGAGGTTCTCGACAGCGGGTATCTGGGATGCGTCGGCACATCGGTAATTTCAACAAAGGACAAACAGCGGACGTCCCATCTTATCGTGGTGCCGTTTTCCCTCGGCGGGTTTGCCATGCCCGCGAAAAGCGAGCGCGGCTGCGTCAGACTGCGGGAAAAAGAGGCGGTTATCACCTTTGCCGCGCTCGAAAAGGGCGAAAAAGGGATACGGATTATCAAGACCGATATTCCGCACTTCGGTCATCAGCGCCGGCTTCGGGGGGAGCTGGTGCTTTTCGAGCCCGCAGGCGCCCAGTCCATCGTAACCCATACAAGCTGGCGGCGGGACAGGGACGCTTTCCGGTGCGTCCGGCGTTCCCCCTGGTACGTGGCGGAGGGGGTGGTGCAGTTCGGCACCACGGAACTGGTGTTTACCCGCGGAAACGCCTGGGGGATCTTCGAATGGCATCGGGGGGTGCGGCCCCGCATGGACACGCGCTACTGGGCTTCGGCCTGCGGCGTCTGCGGGGGAAAACAGATCGGCTTCAGCGTGGGCTACGGGTCGGAAGACGCCCGCGCCGGAACGGAAAACGGGTTCTTCCTCGAAGGGAGACTGCATAAACTCGACCAGGTTACGTTCCACATCTCCCCGACCGACTGGCTCAGGCCCTGGCATTTCACCAGTAACGACAACCGCCTCGAAATGCGCTTCATTCCGTATCAGGACCGGCTCGAACATACCAGCCGGTTCCTTTTCTATTCCCATAAATACCTTCAGGTATGCGGCCTCTTTTCCGGCACGGTCATTCTCGACGACGGCTCCCCCCTCTCTTTCCAAAACATCACCGGCTTCGCCGAACGCCGCAAAACCCGTTTCTAACAGCCGGAGGCTGTTTTAAACGGCTTCCTGATACTGCGGCAAAGCGGACGGAGACTGCTTAGAGCCGCTACGCGGGAAGCTTTTGAAACCGTCGGAGACGGTTAGAAGATTTCTTCCAGGACGTAGAAGACGCTTTGGTCAGTGCCGAAGATGATGCGTTTTCCGGTGATAACCGGTGCGGAGAGGAGGCTGCCTTCGGTTTCCATGCGCCATAATTCCCGTCCGTTACGGGCAGAGAGGCATACCAGAGCGGGCGGGGCGGTTTCGTTTCCCAAGAGCCCGAAATAGACCCTATCCCCCGCGACGGTGGGTGCGGAACTTACGGGCGCGGGGAAGGTTTTTTCCCAGCGGGGCGCGCCGGTTTTCGCGTCAAAGGCTCTGGCGGCGGTGTCCAGTCCCGTGTAGATCACCAGATTGCGCCACACCGTAGGCGAGAGGAAGTCGAGGCATTCGATACTCCGGTTGTAGAGCCGGCGCACCGCGGCGTCGTCGATCTCCGGGCCGAAGGCCGCTTCGCGGTACTGCTGCCACACGAGTTGTCCGGTGTGCCGGTTAAAGGCGAAAAACGAGAGGTCGAAGGTATTGGCCGCGCCGAAGTAGAGCAGGTCCCCCTTTACCGCGGCAAAGGAATACCAGTGCGCCGCGATTGAGTTGGAGGGCAGGAACCAGAGGAACTCCCGTTTGTTGATGTCATAGGGTCCGAGCTGGCTGGTGCGCGGGCCAGTGGCAAAGTACATGACGTCGTCGGCCATGAGAAAGGTGAAGTTGTACCACCCCGGGTTGTCGATACTGAACCGCTCCTCGCCGGTTTCCGGGTTGAGGAAGTAAATCGCGTCGGCGTCGCTTACGAAAACCACGTTGTCCTTGTAGCGTTCGACCTGGGAGTTCACCTGGCTACGGGTGCGGAAGCTCCAGAGTTCCTCCCCGTCGTGCCGGTTAAGCGCGTAGACCTTCCCGTCCTTGCTCCCGAAATATACCCTGTCCCTGTCGGCGTAAGGCACCGCGTTTATTTCCCCGCCGCTCCGAAATGCCCAGCGCATATATCCGCTCTCCACGTCAAGGGCGTAGAAGTTCCCGTCCCCGGACCCGAAGTAGATCGTGTCGCCTATCACGACAGGCGGATTAAAGGATTCGATGTCCGCCTCGTCAAGCTGGAGTCTGATTTTCCAGCGTATCCCCAAAGGCGGGGAGATGCGGCTGGAACTGACGCCCCGCCCCTCTTTGCCCCGGAACTGCACCCAGTCGGCGTCGTAAGAACAGCCGGCGAGGAAGAGGCACGCCGCGAGGCACAGAATCCCTCTGTTCGCGGCTCTTTCGGTAGTTTTTTTCTTTTTGACATTCATCGGCACACCCTATACATAGCGGAGAGCCCGCAGGCTGAAGGCGCGGACCATACGGAAGCGGACCCCCCGGCGCAGGACGGTTTTGAGGACCCGCCGGTATTCTTCGGCAAGATCCCTGAACCGCGCATCCTCGGCCTCCCTTGTTTCAAAATACCGCCACCGGATTTCCGAATAGAGCGCCGCGAACCGCCGGAGGCTCGGATCCGAGTCGGGAAAAAGGCCGGCGTATTCGGAGGCGGTTTTTGAATCCGGCTTAAAGGGTTTTCCGTCAGACGCGAGGCGCGCAAGGAGGAGGAGGTACAGCGCCCTGGCGCCCCGCCTCCCGCCCCGCCTCCGGCACAGGACGAGAAACACCTCCCGTCCGTAACGGACCGCGTAGGCGCCGGCAAGAGCGGCGGCGCCAAGGAGCGCGAGAACTTTGCCCGCGCCGCGCCAGGGGAAAGAGCGCGCCGGCGAGGGGTTTTCTTCGATGCGGGGGATGACCACGTCCCGCAGGTTGCCGTCCCCGAATCCCATGGGCGGCAGCGCGAACATGGTGGCTTCAAAGTCCAGCCACCCGTAGTCCGGCAGGTAGAACTGGGGCCATGCGTGGGCGTGGGCAGTGGTAACGAGGAAGAGGTCTTCAAAGGGGAACTCCTGGAGCGCCTTGATTTGACTGCGGAGCGCCGCAAGTCCCCGGCGGTGCGCCTTGGTCTGGAGGCTTGCAGACGCAAGGTAGCCGGTAACCACCCGCGACGGGATCCCCGCAAGACGCCCCAAAAGCGCCGCGCTGTGGGCGAACTGCACGCAGTCCCCCTCCCGCGTGTCGGTGAGAAAGCGCGTGAGCGCCGGAACCGAGGCGTCCTCGTCATCGGTAACATTGTATTGAAAGCCCGCGAAACTCCGCAGGATTGCCGCGACGGTTCCCGCGTACCCCGCGCTTTCCGCCTCTTTCAAAGCGCCGGCCAGGTGTTCCGCAAATACCAGCCGGTCTTCGTCCCGCAGGTCAGCCTCAAGGTAGAGGGACAGGCCGGCTTTCTCCGATTCCCGCAGTTCCCGCACGGAAGCCGCCGCGAGATCCAGGGGGTCCCTTTCATACATAAACGAGCGTACCCGATGGATAAACCGGAGGGGGCCCGTGTTCCGGCTCAACACCGTGGGCTCCACCTCGACCGGACGGTAGGGCAGGAAGTTTTGGGACAGGGTGGAAAGGGAGAAGACCTCCTGAAACACCCGCCCCCGGCGCGGCGCGGGCCTCTGGTCAACCCACGTCGAAAGGAGGCGCGTAAACGGGAGGGTGTTAAGCGGCTCTTCGGGGGTGGGCTGAAACCCCTCAAGCGGGTCAAAGAGGCCCATGAACGTATCCCCCATATAGACCGGCTCGGTTTGGGAGGCCGCGACCATCACGGTATACTGGACGTCCGACCCGCCGGACCCGTCGCCTTTCCGGTTTCCCTTGCCCTTCCCTTTCCCTTTGCCGTCGCCCTGACCCGGCCAGTCGTATTCGGAAAGCTCCCGCAGCCCGGGGGGATCGGACCCGTTGTCCCCGGGCACGGTTTTCCGCCCGTGCGGGTACGTGCCGCCGTCTTTTTCAATGCCCCACTCGTAATCGCTCTCTTTGGTCATTTCGTCGGCCCTGTTCTCAAGCAGGTTGGTAATAACCGTGTTCCGCACGAAGTCCGTGGGGACGAAGGCCATAAAAAGCGAGAGCGCCGCGATGCCCAGTGCCGCGGCGATGCCCTCCCGCCTGTTCATGCCCGCGCCGGCGGGATAGAGGCAGGAATACACGACCGCGCTGTAGAGGAGAAAAACCAGCAGCGTTGCCCCCAGGACAAACGGGGTAATCCACTCGGACTTTTCCGCTATCTCCTCGCCGGCACGGGAGAAGCGGAGGATCCTTAAAAACAGGAAGGAGAAAAAGAACGGCTCCAGAACCGCCGGTTTTCCCCAGCGGGGGTAGTGGAACAGGAGGAGGGTGAAGACAAAGCAGACCGCAGCGGCGGCCAGGGGGTAGAGGAACTGGTAGTCCGGTTGGGATAAATCAAAAGGATACCCTTTTATCGTCATCGGGACCCCCAGAGCCGCCAGAGCCGCCAGAATCAGTTTGTAGCGGAACCGGCCTTTGGGCGCCGGCAGAAACGCGATGAGCGATTCAAGGGGGCAGAGGATAAACACGATGACAAACTCGTAGTCAAAGTCCACGGTAACCGCGGGATGTACGGTCAGCACGACGGCTAACACCGCGGGAAAGAGCAGCCGCAGGAAAAAAAACACGACCGCCTTAACCGGATACCGGCATATTCCCTCCGGCTCTTTCCCGGTGTTCCGGTTCCAAAACGTATGGGAGCTATTCATAGCCGCACCTCTCCGTACTCAATTTCCACGCGGCACCCCGGAATCGCGGGAACAGACACGTCCCGCTCCCGATACGGGAGAAACCAGCGCGGCAAGGGCCGAAAGCCCCGGGCGAGAAAATCTTTTATAAAGAGGGTTTCGGACTTTTCTTTCGCCTCTTTCGCCTCTTTCCCGTCTTTCCCCCGCTTCCCGCGCCGGAACCTGACCAGAAACAGCGCCGCAAGCCGCGTCTGGCGGGCGAGGAGAAACCCGGGAAGCCCCGCGTCGCAGGCGGTTGAAAAGACATAGAGCGCGCCGTTTTCCCCGGGCGCCGGCGGGTCCTCGTTTCGGGGCGCCGCGAAAGGCAGCGCCGCGAGGCGTTCGAGAAAGGCTTCCAGCTCCTCGTCGCTCCGAATCTCCCAGGACTCCTGGGCCGCCTGCACCGCGAACACGTACCCGCCGGCCTCTTCCTCCGTAACGGTCCGCAGGAAACGGGCGAGACGCGCTTTGGCGCGGTCGAGAAGCCAGAGGTCCCCCAGAGAAGCTTCCGGTCCGGCGGGCCCGAAGTTGCGGAAACGCACCTCGATACGGTTTATCTTTTCCTGATTGTCCGGCGATATTCTGGTAACGAGCAGGTCTATGCGCTCGGACGTTTTCCAGTTAATATCCCGAAACCGGTCGCCCGGGGCGTATTCCCGCATATAATACCGCTCCTCGTCGGCGTTTTTGACCCGCCGGTCCTCGGCGCCTGAATAGGCGCGTAACGGGACGCCCCTTTTCGCGCAGGGCCCGCTCCGCACCGCGAAGACCCGCTCCGGCGCGGTGCCGCAGGGAAACGAGAAAAGCCCGAACACGTCCCGAAGCCTGCAAGCCCCCCGTCCCCGGAACAGGCCGGACAGGGGAAAGTCAAGATGAACGGTCGCGGTATCCGCGCCGCGGGGCAGGCTGGTTTCGGCCCGCACCGGCGCGGACCGGTCCGACGCGGCGGGGTAGAACCGGCCCTTTACGACGAAGTGGAGCCTGAAAAACGGCGGCGGCGCCTTTGCCCCGAAACCGGCCACCGGCATTCCCGCGCCGCTGTTTGCGCGGCACGGGGAAGGCGGCTTCCACGCGGGCTCCAGTCCGGCAAGGCGCCGGGACCGCCAGATACCGGTGAAAAGAAGCGCCGCGCCGCACCCCAGGGCCGCGGCGCCCAGCGCGATCTCGTACACGTTGCGGCTGGAAAGGGCGCGGACCAGCACGACCAGCGCGGCGGCTCCGGCAGCGGCGCCGGCGGGGGTAAAAAATATCCGGTCTGAAAACGCCATCAGTCCTGCCCCTTGGTCTCCACCGGCACCGTAGCAAGGATATTTTCCAGCGGCACTTCCGGCGGGACGGACGGGTCCCGCGTAACGATGCGGTGCGCCATGGCGGTTACGAAGATCTCTTTGACAAAATCAAGGGGAACGTAGTCCAGCCCCCGGCAGAGCGCCAAAGCGCGTACCAGTCGGGAGATACGCACGCCGGCGCGGGGGCTGGCGCCGGTTTCAATGTACTGGTGTATCCGGCTCTGGCGCACACAGTTTACGATATACCCCGCAACCTCCGGGCGCATCCGCACCTCGTCAACCATCTTCTTCCACCTGATAAGGTCCCCGCTGTGTATCACGCTCGTAAAGTCCTCCCAGGCGTCGGTTCTGCCGTGGCGCTCGATAATCCCGCGCTCCTCCTCCTCCGACGGGTAGCCCAGGGAGAGGCGTATCATAAACCGGTCGAGCTGCGGCGCGGGCAGGGGAAAGAGGTGCGCCCCCTTGAAGTTCATGGTGGCAATAATAAAGAACGGGTCCCTAAGCCGGTACAGCCGCCCCTCTATCGTAACGCTCTGCTCCTCCATCACTTGCAGGAAACTGCCCTGGGTCTTCGGCGTAAGAAGGTTAATCTCGTCGCACAGTACGAAGTGGGCGAAAATCGGCCCCTTGTTAAAAATAAGGTCAGCCGAATTGCCGACGAACCGGTTGTACCCCAGAATATCCTGGGGAAGAAGGTCAACGGTGCACTGGATACGGTTAAACCCCTCCATACCGACATCGCCGGATACCATGTCCTCGGGCCGCCAAAGGATGGACTGCGCGAGGGCGCGGGCAAGGGAGGTTTTGCCGACCCCGTGGGAGTCGGCGAGAATAACATGGCCGCCGGCAATCTGGGCGGCGATAATATACTCCAGTTTTCGGGTATCAACGGAGATGATCCGTTTGATGTTCCGTATTAAAAG
>JAITHR010000258.1 GCA_031279895.1 Spirochaetaceae bacterium | reverse complement strand
GTTCCTCACCAGTCCGCCGCTCTGGGGCGCATTGCTGCGCCTTGCCGCCCGACTTGCATGCTTTAGACGCGCCGCCAGCGTTCGTTCTGAGCCAGGATCAAACTCTCCATGATATATTTCCTAACGACCCGAGGGCCGTAAGAACGTTCATTTCAAGCGTGTTTCCCTTATGGGGGAAACGGTATTTTTTTTCTTTACCCGGTTCTTTTTGTTACGCGCCGGTCCCCCTTTCGGGAGGGCCTTCGCGCCGCTTCTTTTTCCCCGTGCGGAATATCCGCACGTTCTCCCCTTCTCTCTGAATGCCAAAAATCGCTCGGCGGTCCGCGCCCGCGACGCGTTCCGTCTTTGCCCGCGCGCGTTTTTTCCGTTTGCGGGCCCGCCGCTGGGCGGCGATATTTAATAATATACTCATTCCCGAACCGCCGGTCAATACCGGTTTTACTTTTTTTTTACTTTTTTTATTTTTTCCCGCGTTTCCGTGCGGCCTCCGCCGGCTCCGGCGCGGCGCGGGCGGGAACCGGTTCCGGTAACGCGGCGGCGGGTTTAACGCGCCGCGCCTCCGGGGAACCTCCCCGCAGGTCCGAAGTACGTCCCTTAGCCCCGAAACCGGTTACTTCCGCTCCCCGGGCAACCGGTTTCGCCCCGGAAGAACGTCCTTCTGTCTCGGAAGAACGTCCTTCTGCCACGGGGGAACGTTCCTTTGCCACGGGGGAACGTTCCTTTGCCACGGAGGAACGTTCCTTTGCCACGGAAGGACATTCTTCTGTACCCGAAACAGTTACTTCTACGCCGCGGGTAGCTACTTCCGCACCGCGGGTAACTACTTCCGAGTCGCGGGTAAGCGGACAGCGACTGCTGTGAGCCGCTTCGCGGGACGCTTATGAAACAGCCGCCGTCTCCGACGGTTCCAACGGCTTCTCGCACAGCGGCTCTAAACTGACGCAGACCGCTTTGCCGCGCTTCGCGGGACGCTTATGAAACAGCCGGAGGCTGCGGAGGCTGCTATTTTATGAGGGTTTTGTCTTTGTTGGAGGTTATCTCCGTCTTTATCTCGCTTATGGGTATCCACTGCACGATAAACGAAATCTCGTTGTTGAATTTGTACCGGTAGGGACGGACGCTCTGATCCAAATAGGGGGACAGCGTAATCCCCAGCTTGGCGTCCCAGTCCCCCAGGTGGTGGTTCAGCGTCAGATTAAACGATTTCAGCTTGAAACCGGAACCGCGCCGGAGAGAATCGTCGTCAAACCGAAAGGAATTAAAAAGATCCGTGAAAAAGTTCTGCTCCCCCGGAAGCTCCGCCGGCAGATCGAAAAACGGAAGGTGCTGGAAATACCGGAACACCACCGCGTTCTGCGAGGTGGTTGAGAGGGAAAGGTCGAGAAACCTGCTTATCCCCAGGGTACATTTCAGGGAGAAATCAAGGCGCGAATAGGTATAGCGCTGTAAATCAAGGGTCAGGCTCGATCCCGCGTCAACGGAAAAAGACAGCCGGTTGTCAAAAAGCCCCTCTTTCTTAAAGGATCCGGCGTAGGCCAGGCGGAACTCCCGCGGATTAAGCTGCTCCGGATCCGTCGACTGCACCCAGCCGGCGGCTTCCAGCTTATAGGCGCGGGAACGGGTCGCGGAAAAAGACGCGGTAAAGCCGAACCACGAGAGGCTTGAGGTTACGTTGGTGTATTCCGCAATTTCGGGGTCAAAGGTAATGTCCTGCTTAAAAAGAAACGGATGGGTAACGCCGAACTTTACGGTTTCGGTAATATAGACCGGCTCGAATGTACGCTTGTCAAAGTCCCAGGGCTCAAGGATCCGCTGGCGGATATTCGTTTCGGTAATCCAGAACCGTAACGTGGCGTTCCCCCCGAAAGTAGGGTCCCGCGGGGGCAAATCACTGGTAAACGTGAGGTTTTGGACGTAGTCCATAATCGAGGCGCTGAGGGAGCCGGTTAAAAGGTGGGAGTCGGCGTCCTCTTTGGTCCATTCGCCGGCCCGCGTCTTCCATGAAGGATCGGCGCTTGTCCCGTCAAACTCGTTTTTGAACAGCACCCCTTTCAGATTGTATTGTACCGTCGAGTTTCCCAGAACCGCGTGGTCGTACAGGGGCTTAAGGGTGGTGGTAATGTTGTAATAGGCGGTGAAAAACGTGGCTTTGTAGTCGGTGAGGCGGGCGTTGTCTATCTTCGCCTGATCCGCCGTGCCGTCTGAAGCGGTGTATTCCTCGGCTTCCTCGTTGATATACACGTGATCCTGCCACTGCCCCGTGCCGGAAAGACGGAAAACCGCGTTATAGAGGCTCGTTTCCGGCTGGCTTAGGGTAAGGCCCGCGTGTCCCTCGGTCTTAAAGGTGGTGAGGAGGGAAGAAATCTGGCTCCAGTCAATCTTCTCGGCCTCGTCCCAGTTACGCTGGGCGGAACGGAACTGAAGCTGGGTGGCGCTCGACGGGGTAAGCGCGTAATCAACGGCAAGGCGCGGCCCGCCCGTGCGGGGCAGGTCGAACACCTTTGCCAAAGCAGGGGGGGACAGGGAAAAGCCGGCGTCCGGTTCGGCGGGCGCGGCGCCCGAAGCCGCTTGGGACGGAACCTCCCAGGGCGGGATAAAGGTTCCCGCGGCCTTAAGAGTATCGTCTTCGGCATCTTCGGTTTTCGCCGCAGGCGCTGCGGCGGCGGGATTTCCCCAGGTAGCCGGGGTGCCGGAGGCGGAAAGATTGATTGAATAGAGGGTCAGCGTGTCGGGAAAGAAAAACGAGCGGTTCGGCGACACGCCGTTATTGATAACCGTTGACTGGCGGCTTCGGAATACCACGCCGCTACTGAGGTTCGAGACCGCGAACGAGGAAACATAGGGGGCGAATTTCGTAACCGGCTTAAGGACCGCGTTTATCCGCCATTCGTAGGAGGAACCCAGGACGTTTTTCGTGGTGTTTTCCTCCTCGGTGTCCCGCTTGAAGAGCGCGACCCAGTCCATTTCCTCGGCGCGGTCCATGAAGTCCTGATTAACATAGAGGTCGGAATAAAACGGGAATGACCAGTTAAAGGAGCCGTAAGCGCCGGCAAGGGAGCCTGTGGTGATAAACCGGTAGCGGAACGGCACTTCCACGGAAAAGAGGTTGGCGCTGTTCCAGTTGTCCGACCCGCTCTGTTGGGCAAAGGGGTTGTAGGCGGAGTCCGTGCGGTAGACGTCCCGCGTAAAGCCGATGCCCGCGGAAAGCTCCAGGGCCCCCAGAATACCCCGTTTGGGCAGGGCCAGTTCGGTGCCGATGTAGGTTCCCAAATTGGCATAGGCATCAAAAAGCACCGAAAGCCGCGTCTCATTGGGATCTTTGGCCTTCTTGCCGGTACTGCGGAGAAAGACGCCCTCCCGCACCCGCTCCGTCTCCCCGCCGCTTCCCATCATTTTGGAAAGGGAGATCTCTTTCGCGCCGGTGCTTTTGGGGCGCCCCAGTATATAGGTGGTGGTTTGTATGAAGTTCCCCACCCGCGAGCGGTAGCCCAGGGCCGGATGAAAAATCACCTCGTCTGCGGCAAAATGAAAAAACGGGAAGTAAAAGACCGGAATCTCCCCGACTTTTAAGACCGCGCCCAGCACGGCCCAGTCCGAGCCGGGGAGGAGCCAGAGCTTGCGGGCGTTTAAGGACCAGTAGGCTTCCTCGTTTTTGGCGTTGGTAACGACCGCGTCGCTTAAAACCGTTACCTCCTCGTCGCTTCGGGCGATGAGGTTTCCGGCAAACCGGTAGGTATTGCCGTCGTCGCCGGCGCCGGCTGCCCGTTCGGTAAGGCCGTCGAGAAAGACGCTGGACCAGGAGTCGAGATTGACCGTGATGGACTCTCCCCGGAAGGTCTCGGTCGTATCCCCTTCCTGCTTCACGTACTCCACTTCCCCGGAGGCGGTCATAATGTTGCGGGTGCGGTTATAGAGGATTTCTCCGGCTTTGACGCGGTGGACCGCCTCCCCGTCTTTCAGGCTGATAACGACCCCGCCTTGCAGACGGGCGTAGGACTCGTCGACCGCCTCAAGGGTAAAGTATTCGGTGGTCCGCGCCGCCTCTATCGTAATGACCCGCTGTTTCTCGTCAGGCGCCTCCGGCGGGGGCAGGGCGTAATGGGTGCGAAGGCGGCCTGCCAGATCCGCTCTGGTTCCGGCCTCGCTTAAACCCAACATCCGGCACCACGCGGCAAGCTCCCCCAGGGTCGAGGTCTTAATATCCATCTCAAGCACCTTTTGCTGGGAAAAAACCGTTTCTTCCGTCCGCTCCGTCCGCTCCGCAGCCGGAGGTTGCGCCTCGGTCGACGGCTGCGCCTCCGTCGCTGACGGTGCCTCCGTCGCTGACGGCGGCTCTTGGGACCACAGGGAAAACGTGCGGCAAAGGAACAGGAACAGGATGCCCGGGAAGCGGCGGAGCGCCCGGTTCATGCCGTATGTTTCCGGCCCAGAAGTTCTTTGAGATACCGCCCGGTATACGAGGCGCCGCACGCGGCCACTGTTTCAGGGGATCCGGTAACGATAATTTCTCCGCCCCGATCCCCGCCCTCGGGCCCCAGATCAATGAGGTAGTCCGCCTGTAACAGCACGTCAAGGTTATGCTCAATCATAACCACCGTGTTCCCCTGGTCAACCAAACGGTGAATCACCGCCATAAGCTGTTTCACGTCGGCGAAATGCAGGCCGGTCGTAGGCTCGTCCAGGAGATAGAGGGTTTTGCCCGTGGCCCGTCTGGAGAGTTCCAGCGCAAGCTTCACCCGCTGCGCCTCCCCGCCGGAGAGCGTCAGCGCGGACTGCCCCAGTTTCACATACCCAAGCCCCACCGAAAGGAGCGTTTCCATCTTGCGGGACACCTGGGGAATAGGGGAGAAAAAGACCGACGCCTCCTCAACGGTCATGTCCAGGACATCGGCGATATTTTTCCCCTTATACCGTATCTCAAGGGTTTCCCGATTGAAGCGCCGGCCCCGGCACACGTCGCATTCAACGTACACGTCGGGAAGGAAGTTCATCTCGATCTTTATGGTGCCGTCGCCCCGGCAGTTTTCGCAGCGCCCGCCTTTCACGTTAAACGAGAAGCGTCCGGGCCGGTAGCCCCGGGCTTTCGCGTCCGGCAGGCTTGCGAAGAGGTCCCGAATACCGGAGAACGCCTCCACATACGTCGCGGGGTTCGAGCGCGGGGTTCTTCCGATGGGGCTTTGGTTAATGTCAATAACCTTGTCAAGCAGATCCGCGCCTTCCAAAGACCGGTAGACGCCCTCGGCCCCGGGGGAACCGGCGATCCGGTTCGACAGGGCCGGATACAGCACGTCCGAGAGGAGGGTTGATTTTCCCGAGCCGGAGACGCCGGTAATGCAGGTAAACACCCCCAGGGGGATCGTCACGTCAATATCTTTAAGGTTATGTCGGGAAACGCCGCCGAGACGCAGGATACCGCCGTTCCCCGTGCGTCGGGATTCGGGCGCCGCCATGGTGAGGGTTCCGGCAAGGTACTGGCCGGTCAGGCTCTCCGGTATCCGCATCACCTCTTCGGGGCTGCCCTGCGCCACCACCCGTCCCCCGTGAACCCCGGCTCCCGGACCCAGATCAACGATGTAGTCGGCGGTGCGGAGGGTCTGTTCGTCATGCTCGACCACAATAAGGGTGTTGCCCGCGTCCCGCAGGGAGCGCAGGGTGTCGATGAGCCTTTGGTTGTCCCGCTGGTGGAGGCCGATGGAAGGCTCGTCAAGGATATACAGCACCCCCATAAGGCTTGAGCCTATCTGGGTGGCAAGGCGTATCCTTTGGGCCTCCCCGCCGGAGAGGGTGCCGGCTTTGCGTTCAAGGGTGAGGTAGTCAAGGCCCACGTTCCGCATAAAATCCAGCCTCGCGTTGATTTCTTTGAGGATCTGCCGGGCAACGGCGCTTTCGGTGGGGGTAAGGGAAAGCCGCTCGAAAAACTCGACGGATTCCCGCACCGAAAGGCGCGTCAGTTCCCAGATGTTAAGCCCCCCGACCGTTACTGCCAGAACCTCCGGTTTGAGGCGCTTCCCGCCGCAGACCCCGCAGCGTTTCCGGTCCATAAAACGGGAAAGCCATTCCTTTATGCCGGCGGACTGGCTTTCGAGGTAGCGGCGGCGCAGGTCCCGCAGGATGCCGGGAAAGCGCGAGCGGTACTCGAAGCGTCCGGTTTTTTCGCGGTTTTCATAGACCACTTCGATTTCCTCTTCGGTGCCGTAGAGGATGGCGCGCATGGCGCGCTCCGAAATCTCCCGCAGGGGCGTATCAAGGCTGAAGCCTTCGCTCCGGGCAAGGGATTCGAACTGGCTCCGGTTCCGCGCGATCTCCGGTTTATACGGCAGGATGCCCCCGTCGTTAAACGAGAGGCTTCGGTCCGGGATGACGAGTTCCGGGTCAAACTCCAGTTTCGCCCCCAGGCCGGAACAGGCGGGACAGGCTCCGAAGGGGCTGTTAAACGAGAAGAGACGGGGCTGGAGTTCGGGGATTGAGACGCCGCAGTCCGGGCAGGCGCTCTTCTGGGAAAAAAAGCGTTCCTCTTCCCGTGCTTTCCCGCTTTCCCCGTCTGTTCCGGTATGGCACAGCGCCAGCATAAGGCCGTCGGCGGCGTTCAGGGCGGCCTCCACGGATTCCGAGAGGCGGGCGCGGACGTCCTCTTTGACGACGAGCCGGTCAACCACGATTTCAATCGTGTGTTTCTTTTGCTTGTCCAATTTTATCTCTTCGTCAAGGCTTACCGGTACGCCGTCCACTCTGGCTCTGGCAAAGCCCGCTTTGCGGGCGTCTTCGATGACTTTCTGGTGTTCCCCCTTCTTGCCCCGGACCACCGGCGCGAGGATCTGTATTTTACTTCCCGCTTCCAGGGACATAACCGAGTCTATGATGTGGTCTACCGGCTGCTCCCTGATTTCTTTCCCGCAGCGCGGGCAGTGGGGGATACCGATACGGGCGTAGAGGAGGCGGTAATAATCATAGATTTCGGTGACTGTTCCGACAGTGGAGCGCGGGTTGCGGTGGGTGGTTTTCTGTTCTATCGAAATGGCCGGGGACAGTCCCTCGATATAATCAATATCCGGTTTATCCATGCGTCCGAGGAACTGGCGGGCGTATGCCGAGAGGCTTTCCACATAGCGGCGCCGGCCTTCGGCGAAGATGGTGTCAAACGCGAGGGAGCTTTTACCGGAACCGGAGAGGCCGGAGATGACGATAAGTTTGTCTCTCGGCAGCGTGAGGTCTATGTTTTTAAGATTATGTTCCCTGGCGCCCTTGATGATGAGTGTGTTCATAGCAGGCACAGCATACCAATCCCGCCCCCCTCTTTCAACCGCCGGCGGCGCCGGTGGCGCCGCATGGCCGCCGTCTCCGACGGTTTCAGCAGGGCCGCCTGTTGTTTCAAAGTGGTGCAACACCGTGTCCGGTTACTTCGCTGGCTGCTGTTAAGGCGCGGCTACGCTTCGCGCAACGGCGGGCGGCTTGGAAGCGGCGCGTTGTTGTGCGTAGCCGACTCCGGCTGTTTCATAAGCGTCCCGCGCAGCGCCCGAACAACGACTTTCAGCTGACAGTCCGGCTTTGAGCCGCATAGCAGGAAGCCGTATAGAAAAAAGCGTCCCGCAATACGCCCCGAAACGCTCTTGGAAAGATTCATTTCCGTCCTGGAAAGATTCATTTCCGCCCCGGAAAGATTCATTTCCGTCCTGAAAAGATTCATTTCCGCTCTGAAAAGATTCATTTCCGTCCTGAAAAGATTCATTTCCGCTCTGAAAAGATTCATTTCCGCTCTGAAAAGATTCATTTCCGTCCTGAAAAGATTCATTTCCGTCCTGAAAAGATTCATTTCCGCTCTGAAAAGATTCATTTCCGTCCTGGAAAGATTCATTTCCGTCCTGGAAAGATTCATTTCCGCCCTGGAAAGATTCATTTCCGTCCTGGAAAGATTCATTTCCGCCTTGGAAAGATTCATTTCCGCTCTGGAAAGATTCATTTCCGCCTTGGAAAGATTCATTTCCGCCTTGGAAAGATTCATTTCCGCTCTGGAAAGATTCATTTCCGTCCCGGAAAGATTCAGTTTTACCTTGGAATGATTCATGGCCGCGGCAAAGCGGACGGAGACTGGTTTGAGGCTGCCCGCGTACCGCGCCCCGAACAACGACAATCCCTTTACCGCGCACAACAACGCACGGCTCCCGAACCGCGACAGGCTGCGCGGAGCGTAGCCGCGCCTTAACAGCAGCCAGCCCGCCCAAAGGACAGGGTGTTGCACCATTCGGAAACAACAGGCGGCTATACTGAAGCCGTCGGAGACGGCGGCCATGTTGAAACCGTCGGAGACGGGACTTCAAACGCCGGCGGGTAGACTCCAAACGCCGGCGGGTAGCCTTCAAACGCCGGCGGGTAGACTCCAAACGCCGGCGGGTAGCCTTCAAACGCCGGCGGGTAGCCTTCAAACGCCGGCGGGTAGCCCTGAAAATACGTCTCAACAACACCGTGTTTCCCCGGGGATTTCGCGCTGAAACCACGGTTTTACGGGTCAAAACCCCCCTTACAGCCTCCGGCTGTTCCATAAGCGTCATGCGAAGCGTCTGTAACCGGTCGTTGACTGCTTCGGCGCACTGCACAGAAAGCTTATGAAATAGCCGGAGGCTGCCACGCACAACAACGCACGGCTCCCAAACCGCCCGCCGTTGCGCGAAGCGTAGCCGCGCCTAAGCAGTAGCCAGCCCGCCCAACGGACAGGGTGTTGCACCATTCTGAAACAACAGGCGGCCATGCTTAAACAGCCGGAGGCTGGGCGGTGGACGGGATAAAAGGAACCGATTATAGTGGGGACATGATTGGATTTCTTGTAAAAAAGACTTTTTTTGATCTCTGGGATAATTTGTTCAGGATCGCTCTTATCAATCTGGGATTCATAGCGTCCACCGCTATTCCGCTCTTTGTCCCGCAGCTCCTGGAATCCGTGCCGGCGCTTTCCCTCGCCGTTTTAGGTATCGGTATTGTATGGTGCCTCATCTACCTTGCGATGGCGGCGTTTTCTCTTACAGCGGTATCCGATTGCGGCTCCTTCGAGTTTCGGGATTTTCTTACCCGCGTAAAGCCGGCCTGCCTCGCGGGGCTTGGTATGGCCGGGGGGGTATGCCTCCTTATGCTTGTTATGCTGGCTATCCGCTTCTATGTGAGTATGATTTCGCTGACCGGCCTTTTACTGGCGGCGACTGTTTTCTGGCTTACCGCGGTGGGCGTCCTTTCTTTTCAGTTTTTCCTTCCGGTATGCGCGAGGCTGAACCGCACTGTTTTCAAGATTATCGGGAAATGTTTCCTTATTTTTTTTGACAACCCGCTCTTCTGCATCTTTTCTTTTCTCTCCTGCGTTATCATCCTGGGTCTTTCGGTATTCACGGCGCTGCTTTTTCCCGGTCCCGCGGGGGTTCTCCTCTACCTTGACGAGGCGCTGCGGCTCCGGCTTCTTAAGTACGACTGGCTTGAAGCCAACCCCGGCTCGAACCGGCGCCGGATACCCTGGGACGCGCTGCTCGCCGAAGAGCGGGAGCGGGTCGGCAGGCGTTCCCTAAAAAACCTCATCTTCCCCTGGAAAGACTAACCGGCCTCCGGCTGTTTCAAACACTGTTGTTTCTTAATGGTGCAACACCGTGTCCGTTTAGGGGGCTGGCTGCTACCCAGGCGCGGCTCCGCTTCGCGCAGCCTCCGGCTGTTTCAAACACTGTTGTTTCTTAATGGTGCAACACCGTGTCCGGTTAGGTGGCTTGTTACTAATTAGGCGCGGCTCCGCTTCGCGCAGCCGGCGGCTGTTCCATAAGCGTCCTGCGAAGCGGCTCACAGCGGGCGCCGCATAGTTTGCCGCGGCAGCCTCCGGCTGTTTCAAACACTGTTGTTTCTTAATGGTGCAACACCGTGTCCGGTTAGGGGGCTGGCTACTGCTCAGGCGCGGCTCCGCTTCGCGCAGCCTCCGGCTGTTTCAAACATGGCCGCCTGTTGTTTCAAAGAGGTGCAACACCGTGTCCGGTTAGGTGGCTTGTTACTAATTAGGCGCGGCTACGCTCTCGCGCAACCGGCGGCGGTTTGGAAGCGCCGCGTTGTTGTGCGCGGCAGCCTCCGGCTGTTCCATAAGCGTCCTGCGAAGCGGCTCACAGCGGGCGCCGCGTAGTTTGCCGCGGTATCGGGACGCTGTTTGAAACCGCCGGAGGCGGTATTGCAAAAGGTTGTAAATCTGGTATAATGCGAAATCATCGTATCTGACAAATAACCATGAACACGGAAACAACGGTACAAGGGCTTATTCAGAAAGCCTATGACAGTTTAAAAGCCGCAGACGCGGTTTCGGCCACAAAGCTTCTGGAAGAGGCCCTTGCCATTGATTTTGAACACCCGGAGGTGGTCTATGCCTTAAAATGCCTTAACTGGTGGCTTGACCGGATAAAACGGCTTCCAGAGTTCCACGATCCCTATGACAAAGGGGGCTTTATCCTCTCCCAGTGGAAATCCTTCTATACCTTTCTTGACCGTATCGGGGAGGCTTACGACCCGTGCCAGTACGCGCTGCGGGGGTTTGTCTTTTCGTTTGTCCTTGATTCTTTTCAGGACGTACTGGGCGACGGGGCGAACCAGCACGATCCGGGGCTGCTTTTACAGGTGGGGCGCTGTTATAAGGGCGTGGGAAACTACGAACTGGCGCTCAAGTATCTGGAGCAGGCCATCCGGTTCAAGCGGGAAGACGGGGAAACCCTGTCGGAACTGGCGGATGTCAACGCTATGCTGGAAGAGACGAGAGTGGCCAAAGTGCTGTTTCGGGAAGCGTTTTTCGTTGATCCCCAGGGCGTTGACCTTCGGGCCATGGAATCCGAACTTATCAAGCGCCTGCGGGACAGGGTTCGGGAATTGGGATACGAGGGGCCGGCTCTGGCGGAATGGATGCCTATTTACGGGTGCCTGCTTGGGGTGTTCTCGGTGAAACGGGAGCTTAAACCCACGGAGCTCGGCAGGTTGAAACAATCGATCTTTACCCTCGAAACCGAAATACGCGCCCACCCGGAAAACGCGGCGCTCCTCAGACCCCGGCTTCTCAACCGGTATTTCTGGTTAATCGACCACTACGAGAACCTGCAAGAGGACCTGAGCCAGGTTGAGGAGACTATGCTCAAAATTAAAATTATCGATCCGGTTATCTATGAACGGTACAGAAACTAACATTCGCGCCGCACGCAAGCCGTGTGTCAAAAATCTTTTTTACAGCCCCCGCGCTTTCTCCGCTTTTTCCACCGGTGCGCGTGCGGACAAGGCTGTGTGTGTTAAGACGAGGAGTATGAAATGTCTGAAGCTCTCCTGAAAGACGTACAGGAACGGCTAAACGAGGAAAAATGGACCAGAGCCGCCCTTAGTAATTATTCGACCAACCAGTTTAAAGAGCTGGACCTTATCCTGAAAGAAGCTATGGAAGACCGATCCGTGGCGGACGAGTTAAAGAAAAACTGCGACGACCATCTTATTCACACGAAGAACAGCATCATCGCGCTGTATCTTTCGGGAATGATCGCCCTCTCCCGCCGCATCATAGACGACTCGGCGCTGATGAGCCTGGCGGCCATCTTTGTAGACAACCACAAGTGGAACATTGTGCGCTACCTCTGCGAGCGGATACTCGACTGCGGGGAATCGAAGTTCGCCCTGCGTACCCTGGCGGAATGTTATAAAAACGATCACGAGGAAGAGGAGATCTTCGGCGTGTGGGAACGGCTCGTGCGGGTTGACCTTGAGGAAGCGGATATAACGAAATCCCTGGCCGAGCATTTTGAGAAAGAGGGCGCCACGGACACTGCCGTCGAGTATTACAAGAAGGCGCTCCACCGGTATATCAACAAACGTATCTTCGGCAGCGTAAAGGAGATCTGGGAGAAGCTGCTTGAATACTGCCCGGAGGACATCGATTTCTTTCTCCATCTGGAAAGGAAAGTCGCCAAGAATATCAGCGAGGACAAGGCCGTGGCGCTCCTCCACCAGTTGTGCGGGGCGTGTAAGAAACGCGGGGACGTTGACACCGCCATCTCCCTCCTTAAAATCATCCTTCAGTACGACGAGAAGGACGGCCACGCCAGACGGGAGATTATCGAATGTTTCAAAGCGAAATACGCGGGACACAGCCAGCTTGACGAGTATATTCGGGTTTCCAACCTTGCCCAGTCGTGGCGGAATATCCAGAAAGCCATAACGGACTTCGAGAAACATATCGCCTTTGACCGGGGAAACTTCGTCTACCATAGGACATGGGGGGTGGGACGGATAGCCGACGTGCAGGGGGACGACATCGTTATTGATTTCGCCAAGCACCGGGGACACGCCATGTCGCTTAAAATGGCGGTCAACGCCTTGCAGACCCTCCCGAAAGACCATATCTGGGTGCTGAAAGCCACCTGGAAAAAAGAAAAGCTCTATACCAAGATAAAAAACGAGAACGACTGGGCCTTAAAGACCGTGATACGGAGTTTCGGCAATTCCTGCGATCTTAAACGGATAAAGACCGAGTTCGTGCCGTCGGTGCTTTCCGTCGGAGAGTGGACGTCCTGGAGCGCCAAAGCCAGGGACCTCCTCAAGTCCGACCCCTCCTTCGGAGTCAGCCCTGAAAACATCGACATCTTTACGGTGCGGGAAAGGGGCATCAGCATCGAGGAGAAGCTCTTTAACGAGTTCAAGGCCCAGCGGAACTTCTTTGATCGGGTTATGACCATACGAAACTACGCCTCCCGAAAGGACGCCGAACCGGACTCCGAATACTTTAACGAAATGTTCTCGTATTTCACCGGATACCTGCGCTCCTTTAGTCAGGCCAACGAGCAGGTCGTCGCCTCCTACCTCCTCGTAAAGGATTTGGCCGGACAGTTTCCCCATCTGGGGGGCGTCCCTGAAAGCGCCTTCCCGGAGATATTCGGCGCTATCGAGGATATACCCGTGATGTTCTCCCATCTCAAAGACGCCAAACTGCGGGAGGAGTTCCTTTCCCATATCAAGCTCTGTATTCCCGACTGGCCGGACGTCTATATCAAGCTCTTTCCCTCGGCGCTGTTTAATTCCATGGTTCACGCGCTTAAGGCCGCGGGGCATGAGCAGAAACTCGCGGCCATGACGGTCCACTGCTTTGAAAACTATCGGGATTACCGGGAGGCGGTGGTCTGGTTCTTTAAGAACAGCCAGGAGGAGGAGTGGTTTAAGCAGGCGGACATCCCCTATGAGAAACAGCTCATCACCCTTATCCATATCATGGACATTACCTTTCGGGAGATAGAAAACCATCGGGATACCGCGGAGAACCGGAAAATCAACCGGCAGGTCTATACGGTTCTTTTTAAGGAGGAGGTTCTCAACCGGTATATCGGCGACGCGGACTACGACAGCATCATCCGGCTCTATACCTTCATAAACGACGTCAAGGACCTGGACCCCACGGACAAACTCAACCTGCGGGGGCGTATCCTCGACAAATACCCGGACTTCCGGTTCTTCGGGGACGTGGAAAAGATAACCTCCACACGGGGGCTTATGGTTACCGCCGCCAAGTACGAAGAAAAAAAGCGCCAGCTCTCCCGCATCATGGAAGAGGACGTGCCGGCAAACTCGCGGGAAATCGCCTTCGCCCTGTCTCTGGGGGATTTGCGCGAGAACGCCGAGTATAAAGCCGCCAAGGAAAAGCAGGAAATCCTCAACGCGACGGTGGCGAGACTGAAAGACGAGATCGAGCGGGCGCAGCTCTTCGAT
>JAITHR010000213.1 GCA_031279895.1 Spirochaetaceae bacterium | reverse complement strand
GGTACGGTGTAGCCTATGGTACGCTCTCTCGCACGGCACGGCTCCCTGTTATCACTGCTCACCCTCGCCTCCCGCGTACTGGGCCTGTTCCGGGAAATGGTAAAAGCCGGGTTCCTGGGAACCACCGCGCTCTCGGACGCTTTCTCCGTGGCGTTTCTTATCCCCAACCTGTTCCGCCGGCTTTTTGCCGAAGGCTCTATCGCAGTGGCCTTTATCCCCACGTTTAAGGCGTACCTCCTTGAAGGCGACAAAGCGGCCATTCGTGAGTTTCTCTCCTGTATCTGGACGTTCCTCACCTTTTTCGTAACCCTGGCGGTCCTGGCGGGTATGCTCTGCACCCCGGGTTTCATGCCCCTTTTCAACATGGAAAAAGACCTGTTTGACGAGACGGTTTTTCTCACCCGCCTCATGTTTCCCTTTCTGGGCTTCATCTCCCTGGCCGCGCTGTTCCAAGGCATCCTTAACAGCCTCCGTATCTTTACCCCGTCCGGCCTCGCGCCCATCCTGCTCAACATCGCTACCATCGGCGCGGCGTTCCTCCTAAGCCCGTTCACCGCTAATCCGGCGCGGGCAATGGCGCTGGGCATACTGGCCGGCGGGTTTCTTGAGGCCGCGGTGCAGCTACCCTTCATCTTACGCAAAGGCTACGCGCTCTGTTTCGTGGGGATTAAACGGGCGCTGCGTAATCCGGGGACCAGAAAGGTGTTGCGCCTCATCGGGCCGACGATTATCGGCATGGCCGCGTATCAGGTAAACGACGTGGTTTCCACCGCGCTGGCGCGGGGGATCGGGGAGGGGGTGGCGTCAAGCCTCCAGTATTCCCTGCGCCTTCAGGAACTCTTTCTTGGGGTATTCGCCGTGTCCATAGGCACGGTGCTGCTGCCGGACCTGGCGGAGTACGCGAAATCGGCCCAATGGGAAACGTACAACAGGCAGCTCGAATCGGCGATACACGTCATTGCCCTGATTACGGTTCCGGCAACGTTTTTCTTCCTTGCCCACGGGGAGTACCTCATACGCCTGCTCTTTCAGATACGCAGTTTCGGCGAGGAATCGGTGCGTCTCACGTTAAGCGCCTTTACTTTTCATATACCGGGGCTGTTTTTCATTGCCCTCAACCGTATTCTGGCGCCGGCTTTCTACGCGCACAGCGATTCAAAATCCCCGTCGCTTTCCGGCATCATCTCGTTCGGGGTGAATATCGCCCTGGCCTTTGCCCTGAGCGGTCCGATGGGCGGCGCGGGTATCGCCCTCGCGCTGTCCGTTGCGGGCGGCGTAAACACCGGACTTCTCTTCTGGTTTCTCAAGAAAAATCCCCGCGTGGCAGTGGGAAAGATGGCGCAGTCCGCCGGGTTCTATACGCTGAAACTCTCGGTGCTCTCCGTGCTGGCGCTCCTTCCCACGCAGTTTCTCATGCCCGTCGTTGTATCGCTCTGCAAGGGCCGGAACCGCTTTGTGGCCTACGGGCTGCCGCTCGGCATCACCGCGCTCCTCTACGGCGCACTCGGCTTCCTTTTACTCGTCATCACCAAAACCGCCGGCGGCGGGAGGCAGCCTCCGGCTGTTTCATAAGCTTCCTGCGAAGCGGCTGTCAGCAGTCGTTGACCGCTTACAGGCGCGATTCGAGCGGGGGCGGCTGGTGTGTTTGGTCGGGGGCGGTCGGGGCGGTGTGGTTGGCGGCTGGTGGTTGGCGCGGGGGGTTTGGAGAATAGGGGATTCGAACCCCTGGCCTATAGATTGCGAACCTATCGCTCTACCAACTGAGCTAATTCCCCAGGCTGTTTCTTTTGGTACTATCAACTATAGTAGTGAAATGAAATATGATGGTCAAGAGGTTTTTGGTGATTTTTTCCGTTTCTGATTCCATCCCGCTTTTCTATGCTTTCTATGACGCCTTCCGGTTCGGCTTCGCGGCAGTCTTCATCACCCTCCACGCCGCGATCCACACCGGAATCCTCCTCGAATGGCGCAGGGACAAAAAGACCGCCGAAACCGCGCCAGCACCACCGGAACCGGCGGTCTCGGTCATCGTGCCGGTGCATAACGAAGAGCCCCGTCTGACGCGCCTCCTTGAAAGCCTTGCGGCGCAGGACTATCCGGCGTCAGAGTTCATCTTCATCGACGACCGGTCCTCGGACCGCAGCCCGCAGATGCTCCGGCGCTTTGCCGCGGCGCGAGGCGGCGCGGTGCGGATTATTACCCTTGAGGAAAACACCGCCTTCAACCGCAAGCAATACGCCCTTCAAAAAGGTATCGCCGCTTCAAACGGGGATCTGCTCCTCTTTACCGACGCGGACTGTTGCGTTCCCGACAGGTGGATACGCGGAATGGCGGCGCGTATGGCGGACCCGCGCATCGGGATTACGATAGGGCCGGTGTTCAAAAGACCCGCAGGCCCGGGGTTTTTTGACGCCTATCAGTGCTTTGACCACGCGGTTCGGTATATGTATCTGGTAGGCTCCACGGGCATCGGCGCCGCAGGCGGCGGGTTCGGCAACAACTTCATGGTCCGACGCGCCGCGCTGGAGGCCGCAGGCGGGTACGGCGCGGTGCCCTGGTCCCCCACGGAAGACGCGGCACTGATTGCCACAGTACGCGCCGCGTCCCGATACCGCATCCGCTCCGCGGTGGGCAGGGATATTTTTGTGATAACCGAGGGTGAGCGCTGTTGGAAGGCTCTGGTGAACCAGACCTTGCGCTGGAATAACGGCGGGCTTTTCAGTCCCGACCTTTCGACCCGTTTCAACTTCGGCTTTCTCATGGTTACGATCGGGATGGGCATCGCGGCCATGCCGTTTCTGTGGGCCGCGCCGTCTCTGTGGCCGCTTACCGGCGCGGTGCTGGGGGCCATGACGCTGAATACCGCCGCCACGCTGCTCCTTTTCGGTTCCGCCCTCCCGCGCAAAGGCCCGCTGTACGCGGCGCTTACGGTTTTTACCCCGATCTATTTCACGTTCCTCACGGTATTAGGGTTTTGCGGTATCAAACCCCTCTGGCGCCCCCCTCCCGCCTCCGGCTGTTTAAAACCGCCGCCGCCTCCGCAGCCTCCGGCTGTTTCATAAACGGCTTCCCGCCGCCGGCGGCGGAGGCTGTTTCATAAGCGTCATGTTGCGCGGTTGTTAGCAGTCGTTGATTGCTTAGGGGCGCGTATCGGGAAGCTGTTGTGCCTCCCGCCGCCGGCGGGCTGCGGCGGTTGACTGAATGCGGGGCTTTGTAGTATAGTAAAAAAAACGAAGATTCGAGTAAAACCGACCCGTGCGGCGCGGGGCGGTATGTTGAGGGAGAACGGCGGAGGAGGGGATGCCGCCGGCATCCGTATTGAAGGTACGTTACAATTCCGCCTTGAGGCGTGTCAAAAAAACCCCGACTTTAAAGGTTAAAAGCCATGAATATGTTATTAACAAGCCAACAGATAAAGACCTTTTACGAGCGTCATAAAGCGACCGAGCTGACTTTTACCAAAGAGATGGTGGAGACGACCGGACTTATTTCCAAACAGACCGCTCTTAAATGTATGGGGGAGTTTTGGCCGTGCCTCATCTACTCGACCTCTTTTGAAAGCGCCAAGATCGTGGCGAACACGAAATCCGGTCTTCTCCAGAAATTGCAGGAGTCGAACAACGCGGGGAGCCTCAAGTTCTGTTTTATTGATTTTGAGACCGGCAACCCTATGGTTATCTTCGTGGGGTGCAGGTCCGCGGGCTACACGCCCTACGGCGCCTCGCCGGACATGGTTATCATCTCCCTCCAGTTTACCCAGCGCCCGCCGGATGATTTAATCGCCATCCTCGGACAAATCCTCGACGCCAATGTCAATTCCGTCCAGCGGCGCGGGGAGCGCATCATCATCACCAACGACACCCAGCGGCGCCTGAACATCGCGTCGAGGGACATTGCCATTACTATCCAGGGGGTTCCCCGCCAGTGCATCCTGCGCGATATTTCCTTTTTCGGCGCGAAAGTTATCATCATGGGCATCGCGAAGTTTCTTGAAGACAAAGAGATCGAGCTTGCCATAGACTTTGACGAGCCGCACCAGAGTTTCTCGCTTAAGGGGAGGTTCGTGCGCTCTGAAAAGGTCGAGGGGCGCAAGGAACTGGTGGCTATGGCCATCGCGTTTGACGAAACCGCCGTTCCGATGGGGTACAAGATGCGGATAAACAACTATATCTGCATTGTTCGGGCGGACAGCAGAACGTCCGAGACCCTCGTGCAGGATACGGGCGACGCCGACGCGGACGCCTGAGGCCGCGTAAAACGGCGTAAAGCATATACACACATGGAAAAAGCGGGCAGACTGGTCTTTTTAAGGGTTCCCCGGTCTTTGGGAAAAGAGCTTGCGGGAAACGGTTTTTGTATTGATCCGAACATTCCTATTCCGGCGGAGATAGCCTCTGACGCGCAGAGCCTCGCGGACCTTTCCTTTGAGATGATTGCCGCGGGGATGACGCGCTTTGTTACGGAGGACCCCGGGCATAAGGATTCCGATTATTACCGAAGGTTCGTCCTTGCGCTCAAGCCGGATATACGCGGGCATCTCGTCGAGGCGGCGCGTTTCAAAGCGGGAAACCGCGATTACAGGGGGGCACTTGAAATAGCGGACGCGCTTCAGGCGCTTTTTCCCGAAGACCCCGCGGTACTCCTTACCCGCGCCCGCATCCTTGAGGGAAAGGCCGAGGCTTTGGGCGCCGACGGGGACGCTGACGAGGAGGCTGCCCGCGCAGCTTACGAGCGGGTTCTGGGGTGTACGCCGCCGCTTCCCGACGGGCTTTTCAACGCCGGTTTCTTCTTTATGAAAGAGCGGAAAAGCCAGAACATCGACAGGGCAAAGAAGTGTTTTACCGCGTACCTTTCGTGTGAGAAAAACGGGCGGGCGAAGCGCGGGGCCGTAAGGCGGGCGCTTTCGGAAATCGAGGACCAGAGCCTTGAGGACCCGTCTTTTCAGGAAGCCCGCGCTCTCATCCTGCGCGGGGACCCGGCGGCGGGGCTGGGCGCGATACGCGCCTTTCTTGAACGCTTCCCGCTGGCGTGGAAGGGCTGGTTTGTCCTGGGGTGGGGCCTGCGCCTCCTCGGTCGCTGGGAAGACGGCGCCGCGGCTTTCCGAAAGGCCCTTGAGCTGGGCGGGCGGCCCGGGGATCTCCGTAACGAGCTTGCCATCTGCCTTATGGAAAGCGGGGATTTGCGGGGCGCCCGCGCCGAACTGGAGGCGTGCCTTCGGGAGGAACCGGAGAACGTGAAGATACTTTCCAATCTTGGGGTGCTGTCCCTGAAAAAAGGGGATCGTACCGAGGCTGCGGGATTTTTCAGAACCGCGCTGGAAATCGAGCCGGACGACCCGGTGGCTCGGGCGTATTTTTCCCGTTAGCGGGGCGCGGGGCAGGGAAGGGGCGGCGCTTCCGGTGAAAGGGCCACCACGTACTTGCGTCGGGACACCACGAGGGACTCAAGTTCCGAGAGCATGGCTTTGTCAACCTCTTCGGCAATGGGAAATATATAGCGCACCGTCTCTTCGGTGTACCTGTCGATAAACGACGTTTTCACCACAAACCCCAGACTGGTCATGTTGGAGATGCGGTCCGCCACTTTGAGTATTTTGGCGTACCGCGAGCCGGTTTCCAGTATTCTCGTAAGGAACTCCGGCTTGGTTTCCTCCGGGAAACGGGTAACTTCCAACACGAGGTCGTATACCGAGGAACTTTCATAGTCAACGCCCAGAAGAACGTTGTGGTTAAAGTCCGGCACGTCCTCAATAAGATCATGGACCAGAGAGGCTTTGAGCAGTACCGAATCCACATAACCGTAATCAATCAGCGTGGCCATCGTATCCATCTGGTGGCGGAACATATTCCCGCCCCCTTCCCGCACTTTGCCGATAAGCAGGGTCGCAAGCTGGATATACGGCGCCAGATGGCTTCCGCTCAGGCGCAGCATCTCTTCAGTCGTCATAAAAGGCTCCTTGTAAAAGATAAAAGGGCGCGGCGAACACCGCGGCACGGGACCCGACCGGATGTCAGGCATAATCCTCCGGCGGGCATACCGTATCGTGCCGGTATGATTCCAGCTTTCCGACCCGCAGGCGGGCTTCCGCCAGTTTCGCCGTTTCGTCCCGCACCACGTGCGGCGGGGCGTTTTTGAGAAACCCCTCGTCGGCAAGTTTTTTTTCAAGCCCCGCGATAAACGCCTGATCCTTGGCTATGGCCCTGGCAAACCGCTCTTCCAATACCTTCGGGTCAACCGTTTCGGCGATATGCACGAACACCTCGAAACCGGATCCGACCAGGCCTATGGAGCCGGGCGGACGGGTAAGGCCCCGGGGGGAATCGGATTCCCGTATCTCAAGCTCCCGCACCAGAGCGAGGCGCTTCACCACCTCCAGGTTGTCCCGCAGAAACGCCGCCTTCGTGCTGCCGGCCCGCACCAGAACGCGGAGTGCGGCGTCCGGCGGCACGGCGCATTCGGCGCGCAGGGTACGGACAAGACGAACCGCTTCCCACAGAAACCCGAAACGCTCCTCCGCGGCAGGGTCGTCCCTCTCCTCGTCGTACCTTGGATAGGGGGACGTGATGAGCAGCCCCTCGTGTTCCGGCAGTTTCCCGTAAAGCTCTTCGGTGATAAACGGGAGGAGCGGGTGGAGCAGGCGCAGGGAAACTGCCAGAACATCGAGCAGCACCGCGGCGGCACGGTCTTTCTCCGCTTCGGTGCCGCTCTTGAGCGCGACTTTGGTGGCTTCCACGTACCAGTCGCAGAAATCATTCCAGACATACTCATAGGCTCTGGAAGCGGCGTCGTTGTACCGGTAGGAGAGGAAAGCCTCGGTTACGGCTTTCACCGCGGCATTGAGGCGGGAATATATCCATCTGTCGAGGGGCGTAAGGGGCGGGTCTTTCACGGGCGTGCGGTTCTCCAGATTCATAAGGATATACCTCGCGGCGTTCCAGATCTTGTTGGCGAACCTGGATCCCAGTTTGAAGGACTCCTTATCCATAAGCACGTCCTGGCCCTGGGCGCAGAGAAACGCCACGGTGAACCTGAGCGCGTCAGCGCCGAAGGCGTCCACGAGTTCGAGCGGGTCAAGGCCGTTCCCCAAACTCTTACTCATCTTCCGCCCCTGTTTGTCCCGCAGCAAGCCGGTAAGGTACACGTCCCGAAAGGGCGCTTTGCCGGTAAACTCAAGTCCCGCCATAATCATGCGGGCGACCCAGAAAAAGATGATGTCATAGCCGGTTACCAGGGCCGTGGTGGGGTAATAGGCCGCCAGATCCGGTGTCTGTTCCGGCCAGCCCAGGGTGCTGAAGGGCCAGAGCCAGCTTGAGAACCAGGTATCGAGCACGTCCGGGTCCTGCTCGATACCGGCGGATCCGCAGCGGGAACAGGACTGCGGGTCCTTGCGGGCAACGGTCAGGGCGCCGCATTCCGCGCAGCGCCAGGCCGGAATACGGTGTCCCCACCAGAGCTGGCGGCTTATGCACCAGTCGCGAATATGTTCCAGCCAATACCGATAGGTATGCTCCCACTTGCGGGGATAGAACACCACCTCCCCGGCCCGCCACGCGGCGAGCGCCTTTTCCGCCAGGGGCTTCATCCGCACGAACCACTGCTCCGAGAGGTACGGTTCGATAACCGTGCGGCACCGGTAACAGTGGCCTACGGTATGGGTAATGGGAACCGCTTTGACAAAGAACCCCCGATCCTTGAGGTCCCGGACAACCGCGTCCCGCGCGGAGCGCACGGTCATGCCCTGATAGGCCGCGGGCGTTGCCGCGTTGAGTTTCCCGTCGGTCCCCAGGATATTGATGACCGGAAGGTCGTGGCGTTTGGCCACCTCCCAGTCATTCGGGTCATGCGCCGGCGTTATCTTTACCACGCCGGTTCCGAATTCCCGATCCACAGAGTCGTCCGCCACGATCGGTATCCGCCTGCCGACCAGGGGAAGCGCCGCCTCTTTCCCGACAAGATGCCCGTAGCGCGGGTCTTCGGGATGAACCGCCAGCGCCGTGTCCCCCAGGAGAGTTTCCGGCCTTGTGGTGGCGATTTCAAGCTCCCCGCGGCCCTCGGACAGGGGGTATCGTATATAATAGAGGCTCCCCGGTATCTCTTCCCGCTCGACTTCGTCGTCCGAGAGGGCCGTGCCGCAGGAGACGCACCAGTTGACGAGGTAATTCCCCTTATAAAGCAGGTCTTTCTCATAGAGCGAGACGAATACCTCCCGCACCGCCTCGGAAAGCCCCGTATCAAGGGTAAAGCGCTCCCGCGACCAGTCAACGCTGGCGCCCATGCCGGCAATCTGTTCGGAGATGATCCTGTGGTGTTCCTCTTTTACCTTCCACGTTTCCGCGACGAAACGCTCCCGTCCCAGCGCGGCGCGGCTTTCTCCCCTGGCCTTGAGGCGCTTTTCTACGACGTGCTGGGTGGCTATGCCCGCATGGTCCGTACCCGGCACCCAAAGCGCGGGCTCCCCCCGCATCCGGTGGAACCGGATGATAATGTCTTGCAGACTGATATTCAAACCGTGTCCCAAGTGCAGCACCCCGGTAACATTGGGCGGCGGTATGACCATCACATAGGGCGGCTTTCCCGTGCCGGTCTTCGGGGTGAACGTGTCCGCGTTTTTCCAGCGGGCATAAATGTTCTTTTCAAAACTTTTGGGATTATACGCCTTCTCCAATTCTATCGCCTTCATGACGCTCCCTTTCTTTCCTTCAGTTAAAACCATAATACCCAAAACACAATAAAAATCAACAGCCTCCGGCTGTTTTAAACATGGCCGCCTGTTGCTTCAAATTGGTGCAACACCCTGTCCGGTTACTTCACTGTTTCCTGCTAAGGCGCGGCTACGCTTCGCGCCGTCTCCGGCGCTTTGGGAGCCGTGCGTTGTTATGCGTTGTAAGGGGCTTGTCGTTGTTCGGGGCGTTTTGCATGACGCTTTTGAAACCGTCGGAGACGGCAGCATGGCCGCCTGTTGCTTCCAAATGGTGCGACACCGTGTCCGCCGGGCAAATCAGTGCTGCTACGGCGCGGCTACGCTCCGCGCCGGCGGGTCGCGGCTTGGGAGCCGTGCGTTGTTGTGCGTAGTAAGGGGCTTGTCGTTGT
>JAITHR010000204.1 GCA_031279895.1 Spirochaetaceae bacterium | reverse complement strand
TGCGCGGCGGTGCGGGGGGAACAGCCGTTGAACCAGCGCTCCCAACGGAGTGCGTCGGCGCGAAACCGCCGGCGGGAATCCTCGTCGGCGGAGGCGCTCAAAAGCCCCCGGCGCTCCGCGATATACTCGGCGATGCGGAGAAACTCTTCCTGCGCCGGCGCGGTAAATACCACCGTTACGCCGAACCGGTCCGCAAGGGAAAACTGCTCCTGCATAGAATCAAACGCCCGCATATCCCCGGAAGCCGCAAGGGACGCGGTCGGACGATCGGAAAGACGCTCCTTCACAAAGTGCCGGCGGTTGCTGGTGGCGTATACCGCCACGTTGGGGGGCTTGGCCCCTACCCCTCCTTCAAGGACCATCTTGAGTGCGGTGAACGACTTATCGGCGCTCTCAAATGAAAGGTCGTCAATAAAGAGAATAAACCGGAGCGCCCGTGAAGAAAGCGCCTCAAGTATTGCGGGAAGACAGGACAAATCCTGCTTTGCCGCCTCAATCAGGCGCAGCCCCCGGTCCGCGTACTCGCCGCATACCGCCTTCACCGTGGCTGACTTGCCGGTGCCGCGATCCCCGTAGAGGAGGAGGTTGTTCGCCCGGTATCCCGCGAGAAACCGGAGGGTGTTCTCAACCACCGTGCGGCGCTGCTCCCCGTAGCCCGCCAAATCCGCAAGGCGCACCGTATCGGCGTTACGCACCGGCTTTAGGGTGCTTTCTCCGCGGTCCCAGCGGAACACGTGGCAGATACCCAGTTCCCCGGCGCCCTGGGCGTGAATAACTGCGGCGAAACGGGGCAGTGACCGCGCCCAATCGGATCCGGCGGGAAAGATGTCCGGGAAAGGGCCGGCGGAACCGGAGAGCGCACGGGATTCCGAGGCGGTGTTTCGTGCAAGGTCCGCGAAACCCGCCCGCTCAAGACGCTTTGCGAGAAACGCGCCCAAGGACCCAAGGTCAAATCCCGCTATCCTTCCCAGACGGGAGAGATCCGCCTTGCCAAACGCGAGGAGAAGCGGGGGAATGTCCGGGTCTTTTTCAGGAGAATCGGCGGAAGCGTTAGAAAGATCTGTTTTTCCCGACGACTCCAACGCACGGGTAAACAGGTTGTCATCAACCCGGGCCGCAGCCGCGACCGCGTGGTACAAAGACCGCTCTCCGGTACGCGCCAGAGTACGCAGGAAAGAAGCCCATGCCGCGACGATGTCCCGCTCGTGCGGGGCCGGCTCCTCCATAAAACGCTCAAGGAGGGACGCAAAGGCCGTAATGACGGGCTTATCCCGACAAAACAGGATAAGCCCGTGAATATCCGCTAATGCGGCGGCAATGACCGGTTTCAAGACGTTTTATGATACCGCTTGCGTACTTTCCGACGGTTTTGAGGGGATAATATCGCGTTGAATAATTTTAATTCCGTTGATGGGGCATTTGGCCACGCAGGTTCCGCAGGACGTGCATTTCCCGTAATCGACCACCGGAATACCCTTGTCCATAACGATACATTTTTCCGGGCAGTTTTTCACGCAGGCTTCGCACTTGATACAGCCCACCTTGCAGGTTTTCCGTACCATGGGCTTTATGGGGTTCCGGTTGGAACATATTGCCATGGCCCCTTGCCGGTCCGTCGGTATATCCCGAAGCAGCTGCTGGGGACATTCGGCGACGCAGGCTTTACAACCCGTGCATTTGGTATAGTCAATGCGGGGAAGCCCGTCGGATCCGATGGAAAGGGCGCCGAACTGACAAACCGCAACGCAGTCTCCGTAGCCGAGACAGCCCCACGAGCAGCGTTTGGAGCCGCCGGCCGAGAGCTTCGCGCCCCGGCAGGTCGGGATGCCCCGGTAATCCCCTTTGGGCGGCGCGTGTTCTTTGGAACCCTGACAGGCGATAACCGCCACGATGGGGGTTATAGTGGCGTCTCCGCCTATGAGCGCCGCCAGTTTTCCCGCGGTTCCCTTGCCCCCTACGGTGCATTTGTTTATTGCCGCGTTTCCCGCGGCCACCGCGCCGGCGTACCCGTCGCAGCCGGGAAACCCGCAGGCGCCGCAGTTCGCCCCGGGAAGGGCGGCGCGGACCTGGCCTTTAAGCGGGTCTTCCACAACCGCGAATATTTTCTGGAAAAACCCCAGGGCCACCCCCAGCACGAAGGCTAAGACAAGCGCGAAGAGCGCGGTAATGAGTACGATAGACATAGCGGCCTCCTATTTAACCAGACCGGAAAAACCGGTAAAAGCCAGAGAAAGAAGCGCCGCGACCACAAAGAGTATGGGCGTCCCCTTCATAAAAGAGGGAACCGGACTTGTCCGCAGCCGCTTCCTGATACCCGCGAGAAGCAGGAGGGACAGGAGGAACCCCATGGCCACGCCCACCGCGTACACCACGGATTCCACAAAGGAATACCCGTTCTCGATAACATCAAGGGTAACTCCCAGAATAGCGCAGTTGGTGGTGATGAGCGCGAGATAGATGCCCATAGAGGAATAGAGCGCCGGCGCCGTCTTTTTAAGATAAAACTCGACAAGCTGCACCAGGGAGGCGATGACGAGGATAAAGACCAGAAGCCGGAGAAAGATCAGCCCCTGCGGTTCCAGAATGAACTTGTAGATAGGCCAGGTTACGCAGGTGGCCAGAACCATAACAAACGTAACCGCCAGCCCCATGCCGATAGATTTGTCCTCGTCGGTACTCATGCCGATAAAGGGACAGAGCGCCAGAAAGCGCATAAGGATTACGTTATTGATTAGAAACGCTGAGATAAAAATGGTAAACAGGTTCACGAACGCTCCTCCTCATCTTCCAAAGGTTTAAGCCGGCTTTTGATTAAGAGGTTAAGGCTTATAAAGACGGCGAACACGAAAAAGCCGCCCGGGGGCATCACGAAGAACAGAATGGGCTTGAAACTTTCGGGAAGCACCTGGCGCCCCAAAACGGCGCCGCTCCCCAGGATTTCCCGAATGAGGGATATGCTGGTCAATACCCAGGTGTAACCCAGGCCCATGCCCAGAGAATCGGCTATAACCTCAGGTATGGATTTCTTTGAGGCGAACCCCTCGACCCGTCCCATAATGATACAGTTTACCACGATGAGCGGGATGAAGACCCCCATGGCTTTGGAGAGGTCCGGGAAATAGGCTTTCAGTACATAATCAATAACCGTGGTGAACGCCGCGATAACGATAATAAACACGGGAATACGCACCGAGTCGGGTATCAGCTTTTTGAATACGCTGATTACCAGTTCCGACATGAGAAGCACGAAGGTCATGGAAATCCCCATGCCTATCCCGTTTGCCACGGCGGTCGTTACCGCCAGGGCCGAACACAACCCTATCATCAGCATAAGCAGCGGATTTTCCCGCACGATGCCGTTGGTAAAGATCCGACCTATATTCATCTCGCTCCTCCTGTTCGGGACGCCAGCCACGAGGAACCGGCTTGTCCGGCGGCTTTGACCGCGGCGGCCACCGCTTTCGTGGTAACGGTGGATGCCGTGATAGCCGCCACGTCGTTTTTCGCCTCAAACGGATCGCTTACCGGTTTTCGGGAGAACTGGCCGTAGAAGCTCTCCTTTGTGGCGTTTGCCCCCAGGCCGGGGGTATCCGAATGTTCCAAAATCTTGATGCGGGTAATTTTTCCGTCCGTTCCGACGCCGACCATAATTCTAACCGGCCCGCCGTAGCTCGGACCGGACGCTTCAAGGGCCGCGCCCACCACGTCCCCGCCTTTCAGTGCCGCAAAACCGGTGCCGAAGGCAATCGCCGGATCCGTACTTTGGAGGGTTCCGGTAATCGGCTCGAAACCGTCCGCCTCCGGGAACAGCTCGTTGAGCGCTTCCTGCTGGGCTTTCGCCGCTCCCTGCGCGATAGGCTCTTTCGTAGCCTCGTACACGAAGGCAAGGCCCACGCAGGCGGCGGTCGCGTAGAGGGCCAGAGCGGCCCCCAATTTCAACATACCTTTCATTTTCCGGCCCCCCCTTTGGGCTTCGGCACAAAGCCGTATTTCTTCTGTAGTAAACGGTTCAAAAAGGGCGTAACCGCGTTCATCATAAGGATTCCGTAAGTAACCCCTTCGGGGAAGTTTCCCCACTTCCGTATAAGCACCGTGATAAGCCCCGCGCCGAATCCGAAAATGAGTTTCCCGTTCGCGGTAAGCGGCGCGGAAACGTAGTCCGTGGCCATGAACACCGCGCCGAACAGGATTCCGCCGCTTAACACCGAGAAGATCGGGTCCATCCCCAGGGCGAGCGCCGTGAGCGCCGCCGCGAAGGTCATGGCAAGGGGCGCCCGCCAGTCAATGGTTTTCGTAACCAGAAGGTACGCGCAGCCTACCGCGATGAGGAGTATGGAAGTCTCGCCGATACACCCGCCGTGGTTCCCGATAAAGAGGGTCTTCAGCACGGACAAGTAATCCTCCGAGGATGCCGCGCCGATACGCAGAAAGTCCCGCCCCACGTCGATGAGGGATCCGCCGGTTTTGAGTATCCCCAGGGGCGTGGCGCCGGTTATCGTGTCCGCGGCGCCGGGAATTTTCCAGGTGGTAATCTCCGCCGGGAAACTCATAATAAGAAACGCCCGGCCTATGAGCGCCGGATTAAACACGTTCGCCCCGAGGCCCCCGAAAAATTCCTTCGCCACCACAATAGCGAAAACCGCGCCGAGCGCGGTTATCCAAAGCGGCGTGGTAGGCGGCAGCACCAGGGCCAGAAGCAGGCCGGTTACCGCCGCGGACCCGTCTTTGATTCGAACGTCCCGTTTGGTAACGGACCGGAAACAGGCTTCCGCCGCCAGGGACGCGGCAACGCCTACCAGAATGTTGAGGAGCGCCGGAATCCCGAAAATAACCACCCCGAACACCGAGACCGGCGCCAGGGAGACAAGCACGTTTACCATGAGCCTCTGAGTGGTAACGGGAGACGCGATATGGGGGCTTGATGCCAAAATTACCAATGGCTGTTCATTAGACTGTTCATTTTCCGTCATAGAAAATCCTTTTCATTTTTCTCTTTTCTCTTTTCTTTATGCCGCTTCTCTCTATTTATATCCGTAAAAACACCTCTGTAAAAACAGGTAGGAATAAAGGAATAAAAGAGCGAAGCATCCCGAAAAAGCCGAAGGCCCTTAGGTCTTGGCCGGAGCCGCCTGTTTCGCCGCCGCAAGCTGCGCGGCCTGCTGCCGCGCCCGAAGCCGTCCTTTCCCGACCCGGAAGCGCTGAACGAGCTTGATACGCGCCGGACACATGAAAGTGCAGCTTCCGCACTCGATACAGTCCATAAGGCCCGCCTTCACCGATTCCTCGAGATCCCCGGCCTCCAGGCTGTGGTTCATAATCGCCGGAGAAAGACGGCAGGGACAGTTCCTGATACACCTCGCGCAATGGATACAGGGCCCTTCGGGGTTTGCGTGCGTTTCCGCCTCGGTCATAAGAATAATGCCGGAGGTGTTCTTCTGAATGGGGACGGACAGGGTAGGAACCGCGAAACCCATCATGGGTCCGCCGAAGAGTATCTTTCGAAGTTTCCGGTAATCAATATCCATGAACTCTTTCGGAAGGTCCGGCAAAAGCGTGCCGATAGGGGCGCGGATATTCTTAGGCGAGTTGCAGGCGCCGCCGCTTACGGTCAGCTCCCGATCAATGAGCGGCTTCCCCAGGGTAAACGCTTCGGCAATGGCCACAAGGGTTCCTACGTTCTGCACGATGCACCCCGCGTCCATAGGAAGCGCGCCTGAGGGCACCTCCCGTCCTGTCAGCGCGGTAATAAGCATCTTCTCCCCGCCCTGGGGATACAGGGTTCTGCACAGCCCGATCTGAATTTCCCCCAGCCCCTTAAAATAATCGTCGCAGGCTATCCGTATCTCCCGCTCAAGCATGGGAATAAGGGCCTCTTTGTTGTCTTCCATGCCGATAACCGCCTTCTTGACGCCGGTGATTTTCATAACCGCCGCAAGCCCCCGGATAAGCAGGTTCGGCTTCTCGTGCATCACCGCCTCGTCGGTGGTAAGGTAGGGTTCGCACTCGGCGCCGTTCGCGATAATAACGTCAATGGGTTTATTGGGCGGCGGGGAGAGCTTCACGTGGGACGGGAAACCGGCCCCGCCCATGCCGGTCATGCCCGCCTCCCGAATCCGTTTGAGCGCCTCTTCTTTGGAACAGGTAAACGGATCGAGCGGTTCCATGAACTCGGCTTCGGGGTCTTCCCGCACGGGGTTGTCGGTCTCAATAACGATACACAGCCCCTCGCTGTTATTCGACTGGGTACGCGGCTCGATTTTCTTCACCACCCCGCCTATGGATGCGTGGACCGGAACGGTCATAGGCCCGGGGCTCAGCGCGTCGGCTATTTTCTGGCCCCGCCTCACCGTGTCCCCGGGCTTTACAAGGCTTTGGTTGGGCGCGCCGAAATGCTGGTTTATCGGAATAACCACCTGTTTTGGCGGCGGAACCAGTTCCACCGATTTCCCTTCGGTAGCGGTTTTTCGGGTAGGAACCCGCAAGCCCCGCTTAAATGTGCTTACAGCCACTACAAACTTCTCCTTTCTGCTTTGGTTCACACGCCTTTGACTGTTTCAAGAGCCGTACTATGTCTTCCGGCCTCCGTACCGAACCGAGCGCGAAATAGGGGACACGTGAGGTAGATTGAACAAGGTTCAATGAAACGTTCTTTATATAGGTAATAAAGACGAAGTCCTTATTCGCCGGGACCCTGACATAGGCTCGGTCATTGAATATGTCCTTAGGCTGAACCGTATAAGATATTACTATCCTATGCCCAAACAGGGGTCTAGTCAAGCATTTTCCGCACAATTTCACCCGCCGGCGGCGGGCGGCACAACAGCTTCCCGCCCCGCGCCCCTCAGCGGACGACGCCCGCTCACTTGCCACGCGCCCCTCTTTGCCGACACAACCCCGCACTTCAGCGCCGCGCCGCCCCTCTTTGCCGACACAACCCCGCACTTCAGCGCCACGCCGCCCCTCTTTGACAACACAACTCCGCGCTTCGGCACCACGCCATCGCGCTTCCGCGCCACGCCGCCCCTCTTTGCAGTCTCCGGCGGTTCCCTAAGCGTCCCGCCTCGCGCCCCTAAGCACTCTCCGCCCGCTTTGCCGCGCTTCGCGGGACGCTTTTGGAACCGCCGGCGGTTGCCGCGCACAACAACGCACGGCTCCCAAGTCGCGACCGGCGGCGCGAAGCGTAGCCGCGCCTTAACAGTAGCCGGTAACGTAACCGGACGCGGTGTTGCACCACGTTGAAACAACAGGCGGCCATGCTGAAGCCGTCGGAGACGGCTGCACTAATTTGAAACAACAGGCGGCCATGCTGAAACAGCCGGAGGCTGCGGAGACGGCGGGGTTATCCGACGGATCAGGTCAGCCAGTCCAAGCCCGTTTTTCGCGGAAACCGGTACGCCCTCGGCATATTTGCCCTGTACATCCGCAAGCGCCTGGGGGCTGAGCCGGTCTATCTTGTT
>JAITHR010000080.1 GCA_031279895.1 Spirochaetaceae bacterium | reverse complement strand
CAGGACGCTTAGGGAACCGTCGGAGACGGCGAAATACGACACCAAACGGTACCAAACGGCGGCGTATCGCAGTAAACGGCGTACTATGCGAGTTCCTTCCAAGTCAAAAGTCATGCATTCTGGAGTAAAAAGAATTCTTTCCGAGTCAAAAAGAATTCTTTCTGGAGCTAAAAGAATTCATTCTGGAGTAAAAAGAATTCATTCCGAGTCAAAAAGAATTCTTTCTGGAGCTAAAAGAATTCATTCTGGAGCAAAAAGAATTCTTTCCGGGGTAAAAAGACATACTTCCGACTCCCGCCCGCGTAGGCCGGAGTCGCATATAACTATACGCGCACCGTTTATGACTAAATACGGTGCGCGTACAACTGTATGCGGGTCAGAAACAACTGTATGCGGTGCGCGTACAACTGTATGCGGGTCAGAAACAACTGTATGCGGTGCGCGTACAACTGTATGCGGGTCGCGTACAACTGTATGCGAGTCAAAATCAGCTGAATGCGAGTCGGAATCAGCTGAATGCGGTGCGGAATCAGCTGAATGCGGTGCGGAATCAGCTAAAGGAGAAGCCGGTCTACGCGGCGTAGAGGCGGGGTTAGGTTGCTTTGAGGCGTGGTTTGGGGCGCGGTTCGGGGCAGCGCGTTGTTCGGGGCGCGGGGGTACGCGGACGTTGCTTGCTTTAGCAGGAGGACTCCGCGCTTTAGGGGGCGTGGTTCCGCGTTGGCGGGAGGTCTCCCTGCTTTAGAGACAGGAGGTTCCGCAACAGGCAGCGGACTCTCTGTAATGGGGAGGGAACCGCCTGCTCTGGAGGTGCGCGGATATAACCGGTATCCGCGGCGTCCTGAAAGAGAAACGCGGCGCGGAAGCCTTTGGACAAGGCGTAGTATGTTTAGATTAGTAAAGAGGTTACAGGAAAGCGGTCTCCGTCCAGCATCCGGCTGTTTTCTAAGCGTCATGCGCTCCGTCTCACAGTGGACGCCGCGTGGTTTAGGGCGCGGCGCGGGTTTAGGAAAAGAGGGGAAAAGGGAAAAAATAAAAAAATCTGTTAAAAGTGGTTATTTGAAAAAAACGTGCTATAGTTATGTATAGGTTCTTTGAACAGCCTCCGCAGCCTCCGGCTGTTTTAAACGGCGTCCTGATACCGCGGCAAAGCGGGTAAAGTCTGCTTCGCGGCGGACGGCAAAGGTAAACAGACTTAGAGTGCTTTGAGGCGTGGCGCAGGAAGCTTATGGAACAGCCGGAGGCTGCGGAAGTAGAGGTAAAAAAGTACATAACGTACAGAAAGAGACATAAAGAATGAGGCGGGAGTGGTACTACTCTTGATACCAGACGTTGTTTGGTAAACGTTTCACAGCCTGCCGGTTCTTTTAACGAAGTATATCTATCAGAAGGAGGGTATACTATGAAACTCACAAAACTTTTCTTAACGGGAATGGCGGCACTGCTGTCATTCGGGCTCCTAATGACCGGTTGCGACAGCGGCGGGGACAGTGACGACAATGAAAATCCGCCGCCGGCGTGGAGCCTGCCTACCGGCTCCTATGTGTTTGTTGCGGATGCCGACAGTGTTACCGCGCCTCAAGTCAATGATCCGCTTCCGGTTTTCTTTGATCCAGCCGACAACATTCTAACCTACTGGGACCTTGCAGGTACGCCTGCGGCGTCAGTGGCTCCCCGTACCGCCGCTTCCGGGGCGGCGGCTGAAAAAGAGCTTACCACAACGAAAGACGCGGTGCTCATCGCGGCGCTCACGGGGCTTATAGGGATCATCCCTGACACGGCTGCCGGGTCATTCAAAGTAGGCGCTTCCGGCATAAGCGAGATTACCATTGCGGCTACAGAAGTCGAAGTGTCAAACGGCGCACCGCTTTTTGTCCCCGGCGCAACCGTGAAAGCAAGCAACGATCTGGAATTGACGGTTACTAGTTCCCTCACCATAGGAACAGCTACAGACTCAGTTAAATTCGAGAAAGCGGTGATTACCCTCGCTGCCACGGCCACCCTTGGCACCGGCGCCGGTGTGGTTAGCATTCCAGCTGCGGATGATTTCATTGTGCTGGAGAACGGCGGTAAAATCATTGTTGCAGGCGCGGGCAGACTCGTGCTTTCCGCCACCGAATTCCACACCGGCACATACACCGCCAGCGGCGCGGTAACTATTACCGCCGCCAACAGCAACGCCGGAGACGCCGACACGATTGAAACCGCAGGCGCCGACGCCGGTGATGCCCTCACCCTCGGCGGCCAGCTTAAGCTGGGTCAAAACGCCGAAGATGCTGGCGCAACGTATTCTTTCACCGCCGGCGGCGGCGGCGCGAAAGTAATCATCGCAGGCGCAACCATCACGGTTCCCAAAGGCGGCGAAGATGCTGGCGCGGGCCTTGCTACTGACGGCGGCGCCAGCATCGTGCTGGGAACTGGCAGCATTGTGCTCGGCGCGGATGGAACCCTTCCAGGATTTCTTACGTTAGCCGAAGACGCCATAATCGGCGTGTTCGCAACAGCTACGAAAGGCGCGGCTGGTGGCGACGATAATGGGAATGCAACGGTAACAAATATCACCGACGGCGCAGTCCTTGGCAGTAATGTGGATGGCTCATTGGACAGCGGTACCAGTGCGACCCTTACGGTTGGGTCAAACGGTCTTGACTTAACAGGCCCCACCTCCGGTACCGATCCCGCAACCATAAACGCATCGACTGTCATAACGACGAACACCGGCACTGGCTGATAGCGCTCTCTGACGTGTTGATTGAGCGGGGCGTTCCGCTGCGCGTCAAGAGGCGCGGCGGGCGTTCCGTCTTGTAAACTCTGGCTGGCTGGTGTTTTCTCTGCGCGGTGTGGCACCAAAAAACCCGCGCAGCGCACACCAGCCGGTTTTGCCGCCGCCTCCGGCGGTTTCATAAGCTTCCTGCCATGCTCCTTAAAGCACGACTGTCCGCTTTCCACGCCCCGAACCACGCCGCCTCCGGCGGTTTCATAAGCTTCCTGCCATGCGCCTCAAAGCACGACTGTCCGCTTTCCACACCCCGCGCCGCGCCCCGAAGCGGACTGCGCCGGCTGTGAGCCGCTACGCGGGAAGCCGTTTAAAACCGTCGGAGGCTGCGGAGGCGGTGTACAACAGGGGCGGTTTATGGTACGCTTGGCGTATCGGAGGAGGGCCATGAGAGACCACGCCACGCGGCTGCGCCGCAAAACAAAACAAGCCACCTTCTACAAGGTATGGAAAACACTTGACCGCCTCGCCGAACAAGCCGAGGAACAGCGCAAGGAAACCGATAAACGCCTCGCCGCACAAGCCGAGGCGCTGCGTAAGGAAGCAGCCGAACAAGCCGCCGCGCTGCGCAAGGAAACCGAGGAACGTCTCGCCGCACACGCGGAGGCGCTGCGCAAGGAAGCAGCCGCGCACGCGGAGGCGCTGCGCAAGGAAGCAGCCGCGCACGCGGAGGCGTTGCGCAAGGAAACCGAGGAACAGCGCAAGGAAATCGATAAACGCCTCGCCGCACAAGCCGAGGCGCTGCGCAAGGAAATTGCCGAAGTTGAAAAACAACACAAAGAAACTGAAAAAGCTATTGGGCGGCTTGGCAACCGCATAGGCGAAATAGCGGAACGGCTCTTAACCCCCGGTCTTATATGCAAATTCAAGAAAATCGGTATCAAGCTTAAGCGGATCCGCTGGAACCACAGGATTGAAGCGCCGGATATTGGCGTTATGGTGGAAATCGACACGATGCTTGAGGGGGACCGCGACGTCGTGGTTGTGGAAGTCAAAGTACAACTGAGCATAGACGACGTGAAATACCACCTCCGCCGCATGGAAAAACTACAGCGGTTCGCAACGGCAACCAATGACACGCGGAAGCTGTACGGCGCGGTGGCCTCTACCGTTATGAACGATAATGTGAAAAAGTTTGCCCGCGCACACGGATTATTCGTTATCGAACCCGCCGGCTATGACGTTACCCTTACAAAGCCGTTTCACTTCGCCCCGCCTGCCTGAGTCGCACGGAAGTATGAGATGAGGAACGCGCCGCCTGCGGTATTGGATGTCCAACACCTTTCGATTTCCTGCTTTTCCCGCGTAACAGGGTACAAGAGGGACGTAGTACGGGATGTGGGGTTCAGCGTGGCGTCCGGCGCAATAACCGGCATCGTGGGGGAGTCCGGCTCCGGGAAAACCCTCACTGCCCAGGCCGTCGCGGGCCTCCTCCCAGGCGGAACCGCCCAAACCGGCGGATCCATCCGCTTTGCCGGCGCGGATATGGGGCGCTTCTCCCGAAAGACCTGGCGCAGTATCCGCGGGAATGAGCTTACCATGGTGTTTCAGGAACACCGCGCTGCCCTTAACCCGCTCATCCCCGTAATCCGGCAGATTGCCGAACCGCTGGCGCTCCACGGAGTTGACCGGAAGACGCGGGAAAAACGGGCGCGGGAGGTCATGGCCCAGGTGGGGCTTCCGCCGGAAATCGAGCGGGCCTATCCCCACGAGATCTCAGGCGGGATGTGCCAAAGGGTGATGATCGCGCAGGCCGCGGTAAGCAGGCCGAAACTCCTCATTGCCGACGAACCGACCACCGCGCTTGACCTAAGCACCCAAGGCCGGATACTCAGGCTCCTTAAAACAATCCATCGGGAAACAGGCGCCGCTATCCTCTGTATCTCCCACGACGTAGAGGTGATACGGAGCCTCTGCCGGCGCGTCCTTGTCATGTACGCCGGTAAACTGGTGGAAACCGGCTCGGTGGAGGCGGTGCTTTCCGGCCCGCGCCACCCGTACACCAAAGGGCTGCTCGAATCACTCCCGCATAAAGCGCTCAAAGGCGCCCTGCTGCCGGTCATCCCCGGCAGAGCGCCGGATCTTTCGGATGAAAAAACGGAAGAAACGCCCTGCCCCTTTGCCCCGCGATGCGCCGCGGCCCAGGCGCCCTGTTTAAGCGAGCCGCCCCTGCCGACGCGGGTGGGGGAGGACCACCAGGTCTCCTGCCACGCCTGCACGTAACAGAGGCCCGTCGTGCTGCTCGAAGTAAAAGAGGTCTCCAATACCTACATAAGACGCTCGCTTTTTGCCGGCCCCCAGGTGAAACCGGTGCTTGACCGGATAAACCTCACGATGCGACAGGGCGAAACCTTCGGGCTCCTCGGGGAGTCCGGCTGCGGCAAAACCACGCTGGCAAAATGCGTTCTGGGGCTTATCGGGTATGAAGGGGAAATCCGTATCGACGGGGCGGCGCGGGAAAAGAAACGGCGGCGGGAACTGGCGAAAAAGGTGCAAGCTGTGTTTCAGGACCCGTCAACCGCCCTTAACCCGGTCAAAACCGTGGGCGCGCTTCTGGAGGAGCCGCTCAAGATACACCGCACGGGCAGCGGGAGCCGGACGGAACGCGGGCGGCAGGTTGACGAGACCCTCGCGCTGGTGGGGCTTGATCCGTCCTATAAAACGCGCTTTCCGGCGGAGCTTTCCGGCGGCCAGCGCCAGCGGGTCGCAATCGGGTGCGCCCTTATGCTTAAGCCCAAACTCATCGTGGCGGACGAGCCGACCAGCGCGCTCGACGTGTCCGCGGCATCGCACATTATGAACCTGTTCACCACACTCCGCCGGCGCCTCAACCTGGGGCTGCTCTTTATTTCCCACAACGTCAAGGCGGTGTACCATCTGGCGGATCGGATCGGCGTGATGTATCAGGGGCAAATCGTGGAAATGGGGGAGGCCGGCGCGGTATATGAGCAGCCGCTCCACCCGTATACGCGCTTTCTTCTGGACTGCGCGGCGCCGGATACTCCGCTAAACAACGATGCCCCGGAGATGACGGAAAAGAACCGCGCACAATGCCGTTTTGCGCGGGAATGTCCCTGGAGTTCCCCCCGCTGTGTTACCGAGCCGCCGGAACTGGTGGACACCGCCCCCCGCGGCGCCCCGCCGCACCTTACGCGCTGCCGCCGCCTCCGCAGCCTCCGGCTGTTTCATAAGCGTCCCGCCCCGCGCCTCTAAGCTGTCAATGCCCGCTTTGCCGCGCTCCGCAGCCTCCGGCTGTTTCATAAGCGTCATGCTCCGCGCTTTGGCCGGATGTCCCTCCGCTTCGGGCATGGTCGTTTCCGCGGTACAAACAGTCGTCTGCGCCCTGGAAACGAACGTTTTTATGCTGGAAATAGACGCGGCTAAGTTTGGAATGATTCAGTTTTACTCTGGAAAGATTCATTTCCGTCCTGGAAAGATTCATTTCCGCCCTGGAAAGATTCATTTCCGCCCTGGAAAGATTCATTTCCGCCCTGGAAAGATTCATTTCCGACCTGGACAGATTC